>JADLHH010000034.1 GCA_020848855.1 Anaerolineae bacterium
CGCAAGCTGCGACTTCAGCAGGTCGCGAATGTGCCCCTTCGACGCCTTGACGGTGTATTCCGAGCCGAGGAACTGCCCGACGCTGCGCGCCTTTGACGGCGATTCGACGATCACCAGCTTGCCGATCTTGCGCGGCAGCGGCTTCTTGTCGGCGCTGGACGCCGCGCGCCTGGTCGTGCGCTTAGCAGCCGTTTTCCTGGCTTTGGTCTTGCTTGTCTTCGCTTTTGTGCTCGATTTCGCTTTGCGCGCCGGCTTCGCGACAACCTCAGGCTTCGGCAGGTTGGCGTGGGCTTCGGTCGCGCCCATGCGGAACAGTGTCGTCCCACAGACTGGGCATGTTCCTTTCGTACCCGGCGTCCCGTTACTGGTATAAGTCGCGACCGGGTTGGCGATTTCGCGCTTGGTCTTGCATTTCACACAATACGCTTCAAGAGCCATGCGGGTGTTAGTTTCCTCGTTTATAGATAGGTTTCGTCGTTGGCGGCGCGCAGCATGTCCACGACTTTCTTGACATCCTGCGTGCGGTCTTTCCGGCAAACCATCAAGACGTCCTGAGTATCGACAATGACGAGATCTTCGATTCCGATGGTCACGGTCAATTTGTCACTGTAAACCAGTGTGTTCTTTGTGTCAATGACGAGCCGATTCGGCGAGCTGCCTTTGAAGCCGTTGCCGTCGGTGTCCAGGTCGAGCACGTCGAACAGCGCATCCCAGCTTCCCACGTCGCTCCAGCCGATATCCACCGGGATGACGGCGATGCGTTCGGTCTTTTCCATGACCCCGGTGTCAATCTGAACCGACGGGACTTGCTCCCAGATTTCGGCGAGCTTCGTCTCAAAATCAGACGTGCCGACGCTGGGACGCAGCGCCATCATCTGCTGATGAATCTCCGGCTGGTAGCGCTCGAATTCCTTCAGGGCGCGGTCTGCCCGCCAGATGAACATGCCCGAATTCCAGCTATAGTCCCCCGACCGGATGAACCGGATCGCAGTCTGGGTGTCCGGCTTTTCGGTGAAGCCGCGCGCCTGATAACAGTCGAATCCGTTGATTTCGCCCAACCGTTCGCCGCGCTGAATGTAGCCGAAGCCGGTTGCCGGCAGCGACGGCGAAATGCCCAGCGTGACGATGTAGTCGTCCTGCGCCAGTATGTAGGCGGCTTGCAGCACGTCGCAGAACTTCTGCTTCTGGGCGATGTGATGATCCGCCGTGAGCAGCACGATGGTCGCCTGCGGGTCGCGCTCGGCGATCACCGTTACTGCCAGTGCCGCCGCCGGAGCCGTGTTCCTGCCGTATGGTTCGATGATGAAATTCTCCGGCGGGATTTCCGGCGCTTCGGCGCGCATGGCGTCCACGAACCGGCTTCCCGTCACCACGTAGATTTGGTCGGGCGTGAACAGCGGCTCCAGCCGCTCGACCGATACCCTGAACATCGAATTGCTCTCGACCAGCGACAAAAGCTGCTTGGGCAGATCGGCTCGGCTAACGGGCCACAGGCGCGTGCCACCGCCACCCGCAAGGATGACTGCATAATAGTGATCCATGCTGTTCAATCCTCTAATCGTGAAGGCGCAGCCGGCGATAATTTCCCCGTCCGTCGTCTTCAACATACCCCTGCAGTTCCAGCAGGGTCAATGTGCTCAACACCTCGGCGGCGGGTAACCCGCTCAGCCGTACCAGTTCGTCCATCGGCAGCGGCTCAGCATTCAGATGTCGCATGATCGCCGCTTCTTTCGTGCCGGAAGGCGCAATCTGTCGGGTGATCACCTGGGCTTCGACATTTCGCTGGACGATATTTAACTCGTCCAGCACGTCCTTGACCGTGATCACCAGTTTCGCGCCGTCCTGAATCAGCCGGTTCGTGCCGTTGTGCGCGGCATTGAAGATGCTGCCGGGCACAGCGAACACCTCGCGCCCCTGTTCCGCCGCCATCATCGCCGTGATCAGCGCGCCGCTCTTTTCCGGCGCTTCGGCGACCAGCACCCCCAGCGACATGCCGCTGATGATCCGGTTGCGGCGCGGGAAGTGCCGCGCTTCCGGTTTTGCGCCGACCGGGAATTCGCTGATCAGCGCGCCCTGCCCGACGATCTGCCGTGCCAGTTCGGCGTGATCAGGCGGATACACCCGGTCGATTCCGCAGCCCAGCACCGCGATTGTGCGCCCGCCAACTTCGAGCGCTGCCCGGTGCGCGGCGGCGTCGATGCCGTGCGCCAGCCCGCTGATGATCGTCACGCCCTGATGGGCAAGCTCGCGGGCGAAGAACGCCGCCGCGTCGCGCCCGTAGGGTGTGGATTTGCGCGTCCCGACAATCGCCAGCGCCTGCGCGTCCTGCGGCGTCAATGACCCGCGACAGTACAGCGCCAGCGGCGGGTCGGGGAGATGCTTGACCAGGGCGGGGTAATCGGCATCTTCGGGCGTGAGCAGGCGGGCATTTGCGCGCTCGATCTTCTGCATCTCGGCGTCGAGATCGAGCTTCGCCCGCGTTCGAAGCAGGTTCGCCGTCGTGTCGCTGTCGAGACCGGCATCCCGCAGGCGAATTTCGCCCGCTACCCATGCCGCCTGGAGCGTTCCGAATGCCCGCGCCAGCACGAGCAGTCGTTTGGGTCCGATGCCAGGAACAAGGCTAAAGCCCAGCCAGTACTTGCGTTCGTCCACAGTGGCGACCGGGTGAAGTTCGGACATATTCAGCAGAGCATATAGTTAGCCCCGAACGCTGTCAAGAGCGCGCCGCCGAACGTGTCTGTAGGGGCAGACCCGTGTGTCTGCCCGCCTCTACGCCCTATCTTCATCGGGCGTATCCTCGCCTGCGTTCGGCAGCAGCCCCTCCGGCAGCCGGACGATCAGCACGCCGGCATCGATGTCGGTCTTGACAATCGTTTCGTCGATCACGGGGATCAGCACCTCACCGTAGCGCGGGCTGTCGACGACGTATACGTCGTTCGCGCCCGTTTCCAGCACCTCGACCAGCGTGCCGAGTGTTTCCCCGCCGTCGGTCTCCACCCGCAGACCCAGCAACTGGTACAGGTAGAATTCGTCTTCCTCCAGCGGCACGGCATGTTCGATATCGACCAGCACGTACAAGCCTCGGTAGCGCTCTGCCTGCGTTCGGTCGGGGATTTCGCGCAGCTTCAGCAAGCCGAAATCGCCGTTCATGCGCATCCCTTCGACGCGATACGGCGTCGCCTTCGACGGTTCGGGGTTGTCGGCAAGGTAGACGGTTTCGAGTTGGGCGATGCGTTCGGGGTCGTCGGTCAGCAGGCGAATCCGCAGCTCCCCGCGCAACCCATGCGGACGCAGCACTTCGCCGAGCAGCAGATATGCCGGGTTCAACTTAACTGATCTTCAGGATGATCCGTTTGGCTTTGGGATTATCGGCGGCACGCAGCAGCGTGCGCAGCGCGTTGGCGACGCGCCCGCTCTTGCCGATGATGCGTCCGGTATCCGCCTGGGCGACGCGCAGTTCCAGAATCATGGACGACCCCGCATCCTTGCGCCTTACCTTCACCTGCGTTGGGTCGTCTACGAGACTCTTGGCGACGTACTCAATCAACTGTTCCATGAGCGCTGCTTCCTTGCGTTCTGAGACGCCGATCTCGCGGGGGCGTTTGACTAATCACAAGCGAACGCCCCCGCGTCGTGGGTCGGATTAGCCTTCCTTCGGCTTGAACGTGCCTTCGCCATCCGCCGGCGACGGATAGCGGGTTCTGGGGCTGACCGGCTCGGCTGCCGCGCGCGCGGCTTCGGCTTCGGCGACCAGCGCATCCATCGACTCGCCCTTCTTCAGCCGCGCGAAGCGCTCCAGCGTGCCGGTGCGCTTCAGCAGGGGCACGACGGCGTCGCTCGGCTGCGCGCCGACGCTCAGCCAGTAGAGGACACGTGCCTCGTCGACGATGTCGGTCGACGGGATCGTGCGCGGGTTGTGATAACCGATGGACTCGATGATCCCGCCATTGCGCGCGGCGTGCTGGTCAGCGACGACGAGCCGATAGCTGGGCTGCTTCTTGCCGCCGACGCGGCGAAAACGAATACGAACCATTTCCTTGCACTCCTGTACTAGGCGCTCCCATGCGATTGGTTACGGGGAGCCACTGAGACAAAATTGCTCAGTTGCGGAAGGTATTGGGTGGAGACCAATACACTAGCGCGGCAGACGCGGCATTCCGGGCATACGCCCGCTGCGCATCTGGCTCATGAGCTTCTGCATGTCCTGGAACTGCTTCAGGACTTCGTTCACGTCACGCACCTCGACACCGCTGCCGGCAGCAATCCGCTTGCGGCGGCTGGCATTGAGGATTTTCGGGTTCTGCCGTTCCTTCTTCGTCATCGAATTGATGATCGCTTCGACACGGCTGATGCGCTGCTCCATGTCCTTCTGGTCGATCTGGTCACGGAAGCGGCTCATACCTGGGATCATGTCGAGAAGCTGGGTGATCGGACCCATCTTCTTGATCTTCTTCAACTGGTCGAGGAAATCCTGCAGCGTGAACTGATTCTCCATCAGCTTGCGCTGGAGCTTTTCGGCTTCGACTTCGTCGAACTGGGCTTCGGCTTTCTCGATCAGCGACATCACGTCGCCCATACCCAGAATACGCTGCGCCAGCCGATCCGGGTAGAACGGCTCGAAGCCGTCGAGCTTCTCGCCCGTCGCCAAAAACTTGATCGGCACGCCGGTCACAGCGCGCATCGAAAGCGCCGCGCCGCCGCGCGCGTCACCGTCGACCTTCGTCAGGATCAGCCCGGTGATGCCGAGCCGCTCGTTGAAGCCCTGCGCGATGTTGACGGCTTCCTGACCGGTCATCGAGTCGGCAACCAGTAAAATTTCGATTGGGTTGACGCGCCGCTTGATCTCCGCCAGCTCGTCCATGAGCTGTTCGTTGATCTGCAGACGACCCGCCGTGTCGATGATGGCGACGGCGGCGTTCTGGTCTCTGGCGGCTTTCAGCCCGTGCGTGGCGATGTCCGGCGGCTTGACGCTGACGCCTTCCTCGAAGTACGGCACCTGAATCTGCCTGGCGAGCGTGACCAACTGGTCAACCGCAGCCGGGCGATAGGTGTCCGCCGCGATCAGGAACGGCGCGCGCCCGTCGCGCCGCAGTTCGAGCGCCAGCTTGGCGGCGGTCGTCGTCTTGCCCGCGCCCTGCAAGCCCACCAGCATAATCACGTGCGGCTTGGTACTGCCGGAGAAGTTCAGCCGCGCGCCTTCGCCCAGCGTCCCTAGCAGTTCCTCATGCACGATCTTGACGACCTGCTGCCCCGGCTTCAGGCTCTTGCCAACGTCCGCGCCAACCGCGCGTTCCTTGACGCGGCGCACGAAGTCCTTGACGACCGGCAGCGCCACGTCGGCTTCGAGCAGCGCCATGCGCACTTCGCGCATCGCCTTGTCAACGTCGGCTTCGGTCAGCTTGCCGACGCGCACCAAGCCATCGAATACGTCCTGCAGTCGGTTGGTGAGTTGCTCAAACATTGCCAAATCCTGCCGAAACAGCAGCGGTCATTGTAGTGGAGCAGGGGAGGTTCGTCAAGGGAAGCGTCTCCCATGCGCATATCCGATCATTTCGCGCCATTATAGGCGGCGTGCCTATGAATCACGCAAATAAGCCAACTGAATTTCGCAGATGGGCACGATATATCGTGCCCCTACACCTGCACATCACGAGAACGACAGTTTTGCGGGATTATCTCGGCTGGCTTACGACCGCTCGCCTTCCGGCGTCAGGTCGAAGTAGGCGCGGTTGAAATAGATCAGCGGCGACAGATCGGCTTCTTTGTGCCCCGCTGCCACGACTTCGCCGCAGATGATCCAGTGGGTGCTGCCGTCATAGATGTTCTGCACGCGGCAGTCGATCCATGCCAGCGAGTCGTTCAAAATCGGCGCGCCGGTCTCGGCGGTGTGTACGGACACGCCGTCGAAACGGTCGCCGTGAGTCGGCAAATCGACGCGCCCGGCGAAGCGGTCGCCGAGCGCTGCTTGGTCGCCGCCGAGGATCGAAACGCTGAAGAAGCGGCGCTTGAGGACACAATCGCTCGTGGTCGTATTCTTGTTGAGGCATACCAGAATCATGGGGGGTTCGAGCGAGAGCGACGTAAATGCGCTGACGGTCATGCCGGCGTACGGGAAATCCCGTGTCTCGTCTGCCAGCGTGGCGACCACCGTGACGCCGCTGCCCCAGAAGCGCAGCGTGTCGCGCATCGTGTTTCGATCAACTGCCATACCGGTTCCTTACGATAAGCATGTAAGCTCAGTATAGCGCGAAACACGTTCCCCGTGAGACTGTCCGTTCGATCAGTCCCGTTTTGAGAAACTGTAAATTTCGCGCAAATCAGCCGAACAGGTATCGCGCCATCTGCGGCACGAGGTCGGCGAGGGTATGCACCCCGTCGGCGAAGCGCACGTGCCCGTCCCCGACGATCAGCGTCGGTACGTCGTTTTCGGTGTGCTTGGTGTGGCTCAGGTCTTCCATATTGCCGTGATCGCTGGTGACGATTATCAGCCCCTCGGCGTTGTCCCATTCGGCGAGCGCGCCCGCCATCACCGCGTCGAACTGTTCCAGCGCGCGCACCCCATCGGCAACTGCGCCCCGATGCCCGATCACGTCCGTCACCCAGTGGGAGAAGAAGGCGAAGTCGTATCGCCGCGACAGTTCGACCATCCTGCGCCCGGCGGCTTCCGGTGTGTAGATTGGCGTATCGGTGTAACCGAGGTCGCTGCGCCAGCCTTCGCCTGTCCAGTCGACCGCCAGCGCGTCGCCGCTGTAAATCGCGTCTTCGGTGAACAGCGGCAGCCCGGCGCTGATCAGCGCCTGCTGGTAGCTGGACGGCAGCCGTTTTCCGCTGGCGATGGCGGCATGGAAGCGCGGCGGGTAGGCTTCGAGCAGGGCGGCTTTCATGCCGCGCGCCGTCACCTGCTTGAAGAAGTTGTCCTCACCCAGAATCGCGCGGATCGCCGGGTTGGGGCGCGGACCGTAATGCTCGCCGATCATCTGCGGCACGTTGCGCCCGGTGAGGATCGCCGCCTGACCGCTGGCGCTCTGCGGTCTGCCGGGGATACCCATGCGCGGGTCGGTCGGCACGAAGCTGGCGCGCGCGCTCGTCTGCCGACCGATGCCGCGCAGCCAACGCTTGCCGTTGGTCAGCGCCGTAATCGTCGGCAGGTTTGCCGCCGCGAACGGGTTGACGGCGGGATCGTCGTCGCCCAGCCCGATCCCGTCGAGAAAGATCATCAGGATGTGTTTCATCGGTAATTGACTTGTTCCCCCACATCCCCTAACCCCTTCTCCCACGTAAACGGGGAGAAGGGGACAAAAGCCCCTCGCCCCACTTGTGTGGGAGAGGGGCAGGACGCTCTGCGTCCGGGGTGAGGGGATTATACCAGAAACGGATTCGTCGCCCGCTCTCTGCCGATGGTCGTCGGCGCGCCGTGACCGGGCAGCACCTGCGTTTCGTCCGGCAGCGTCAGCAGGTTTTCGCGGATCAGCCGGATCAACTGGGCGTGGTTGCTGCCGGGCAAATCGGTGCGCCCGATGGTGCCCGCGAACAGCGAGTCCCCGCTGAACAGGATGCCGTGTTCGCGCAGATAGAACGCCAGATGCCCCGGCGCGTGCCCGGCGGTGTAGATCGTCTCCAGCCTGAACGCGCCCAGCTCAATCGTCTCCGGCTCGGTCGTCAGCAGGCGATCCGGCACGGCAGCTTCCGGGAATGGCGCGCCGGTGAAGCGCACGCCGGTTTCCGGCAGGTTCTTCAGCCATTCCGCCGCTTCGTGGTGGATGTAGAACGGCGCGCCGGTGATCTCCTTCAGCTTCTTGCTCGCCAGCACGTGGTCGAAATGGGCGTGCGTCGCCAGAATCAGTTGGATCGTCCAACCCGCGTCAGCTGCGATTTTGACCAGCGTCTCGGCTTCATCGACCGGGTCGATCAGAATCGCCTGACCGGACTCGTCGCCCAGCAGGTAGGCGTTGGTCTCCGCGAGTCCGAGCGTCACGTATTTGATCGAAATGCTCATGCGGCAGCCTCTGTAAACGTACGCCGGCGCAGCACCATATCCAGAATAGCGCGCAGTTCCTGCATCCGCAGCAGCGCCGCCGCCGCTGCGAACGCCACCGCGCCTGCGCCGACTTCGACGCCTAACTGCACGACCGTCCACAGCAGCCCGCGTCCGGTTAAGCCGAGCGCCGACCACACGGCGCTGGCGACCACCACCGCCAGCCCCATGACGAGGCTCGCCGCCAGCGTTTTCGCCAAGGTTCGGGAAAGCTCTTTTTCCCGAACACCGTGCCAACGCCGGCGCAAAATCCACAGCAGCACCAGCACCTCGAAGCCCGTGCCGAGCGAGTTCGCCAGCGCCAGCCCGCCGACGTTACCTTGATCGCCGGAGAAGTGCGTCAGAATGAAGTTGAGGTGCAGGTTTTCCGAAAGCTCGAACAACATCGTCTGCGTGCTGCTGACTGCCAGCACGCCGCTCAGCAGGATCGACAGGATGAGGTTGATGGTCGCGCCGCCCAGCGCCGCCCAGAACGGCGTGAGCGTGTCCTTGTCGGCGTAGAAGCTGCGCGCGACGATTTCCAGCAGCGAATGGACGACCAGACCGAGTGTGAAGAATTGCAGCGTGCTGTACACCAGCGCCGACGCCGACG
>JADLHH010000035.1 GCA_020848855.1 Anaerolineae bacterium
TGAAGTTAACACGTTCAGACGGGCACTGTCAACACAATCTGCACAAAGAATTGCAGTCGAATTTCAGCAATGACACATTACCTACCGCAGAGCGTCGGAATCCAGCGCTCGATAATAAGCACAGGCAGAAGCGCTAAAGGTCAGAATTAGCCATGAGTGAACCCTTGATCGCCTGCTGCGACCTGGGCGGCACAAAAATGCTGGTCGGTCTGGTTTCCTTAGAAGGCAACTTACTTGCCTCGGAAAAGTACCTGATCGGCGAACGCAACGACCCGGCGATCGTGGTCTCCGACGTGGAAGCATCGGTCGAGCGACTGCTGGCGCAGCTAGGGGCAGAGCGCAGCGACGTGGCTGCCTTCGGGTGCAGCAACAACGGCGTGCTGAACTTCGAGACCGGGGTCGTCGCCATGAACCACAACATGGGCTGGGTGGACGTGCCCTTCCGCGACCTGCTGGCGGAGTGTTTCGGCGTCCCGGTGACGCTGGAAATGGATGCGAATGCCGCCGCGCTCGGCGAACGCTGGCAAGGCGCTGCACAGGGGCTGGACAGCTTCGCTTTCGTGATCGTCGGCACGGGGATCGGCGCGGGACTCGTGCTGGACGGACGGATCGTTCACGGCGCACACGGCACGGCGGGCGAACTGGGGCATACGGTGATCGTCCAGAACGGACCGCTGTGCGGCTGCGGGAAACACGGCTGCCTGGAAGCCCTTTCGTCCGGGCTGGCGATTGCCCGGAAAGCCAACGCCGCGCTGATGCTGGGACGCGAGAGCAGCCTGCGCCAGCTTGCAGAACCGATCAGCGCCCTGCACGTTGTAGAAGCCGCACGCGCCGGGGATACGGTCGCGCGCGAGGTGATCGACGACGCGGGATTCTACCTCGGCATTGGGCTGGCAAACCTGATCACTCTGCTCGACCCGCAGGCGATTGTGCTGGGCGGCGGCGTGGGGCTGGGAGCAGGCGACCTGCTGCTGCCCGCGCTCGAGCGTTCGCTTCAGCAGCACCTGAACTACTGGTCGGCGCGGAACACGCCGATCCTGCCGAGCAACCTCGGCGACAATGCCGGTCTCTTAGGCGCAGCGCAAGCGGCGCTTGCTTCACTTTCGCAGACTGTTCAATCGGAGGCAGCCAAATGACCACACAAACCCCGACCCTTCAGATTCCCAACGAAGACCTGACCCGCCAGTACGCCCAGATCGCCGATGAGATCACCGAAGCGGTGCTCAAAGTGCTGCCGACGGGCCGGTACACGCTCGGTCCGTTCGACATCGCTTTCGAGAACGAGTTCGCCGCCTACTGCGACTCGACGTATGGCATCGGCATCGCCAACGGCACGGAAGCGCTGCACCTGACGCTTGCGGCTTACGGGATTGGACCGGGCGACGAGGTGATCAGCGTGCCGAACACCTACGTCGCTACGATCTTCGCCATCTCCTACGTGGGCGCGACGCCAGTGTTCGTAGACGTTGACCCGGTGACGCTGAACCTCGACCCGGCACGGCTTGAGGACGCGATCACCGAGCGGACGAAGGCGATCATGCCGGTTCACCTGTACGGACACCCGGTCGATATGGACCCGGTGATGGCGATTGCCCGCAGGCATGGGCTTGCTGTGATCGAAGATGCCTCACACGCGCACGGTGCGCTGTACAAGGGGCGCAAGACCGGGAGTCTGGGGGACGTGGGCTGCTTCAGCTTCTACCCCAGCAAGAACCTGGGCGCGTATGGCGACGGCGGCGCTGTGACATTGAGTGACACAGCCATGTATGAGAAGATCAAGATGTACCGCTACATGGGACAGCGGGTGAAGCACACGCACGAATTTGTCGGCTTCCAGCAGCGGCTGGACGAAATGCAGGCGGCGATTCTGAGCGTGAAGCTGCGCCATCTGGACCAATGGAACGCCGCACGCGCACGGATCGCCCAGCGGTACAACGAGGCATTCAAGGCGCTGCCGGTGACAACGCCGGAGCTACAGCCGTACTGCGACCGCCACGTTTACTACATGTACACGCTGCGGGTTGACCCGGCGCACCGGGACGCGCTGCGCGACTGGCTGGTGAACGCGGGAATCGGCATCCAGATCATCTACCCGAACAGCGTGCATTTACAGCCTGCCTACGCGCACCTGGGCTTGCAGGAAGGCAGCTTCCCGATTGCGGAAGCCAGCCGCTTCGAGATCCTCAACCTGCCCGTGTTCCCGGAACTGACCGACGAGGAACAGGAAACCGTGATCGACCGCGTGCTCGCCTATTACGAACAGCACGGCTAAACGATGCCAAAATTCACGGTCCTCGGCGGCAGCAGCATCGCCGTCCCCGAACTGATCGGCGCTTTGATACCGCACCTGACGGATGGGCGCGCCATGCAGGTCGTGCTGCACGGGCGCGACGCGCGCAAGCTGAAACTGGTCGGCAAGGTGTGCGCGCAGATGGCAAGCGCCGTGCCGGGGCTGGACGTCGAGACGACGACCGACCTGACGGCGGCGCTGGCTGGCGCGGACTACATTCTGAACCAGGTGCGAGTGGGCGGGCTGGACGCACGCGCCTACGACGAGACGTTCCCGCACCGCTGGAACATCCCCGGCGAAGAGACGGTGGGACCAGGCGGCGCTGCCAACGCGCTGCGTTCCGTGCCGGTGGTGCTGGAACTGTGCCGCGCTATCGAACAGGCCGCGCCGGGTGCAGTGCTGCTGACGTTCAGCAA
>JADLHH010000036.1 GCA_020848855.1 Anaerolineae bacterium
AGCGCGCCAAGCCGCCAAAGGAATCGACCGCCGGGAAGCAGATCAGGCGGGCGCTGCTGTCGCCGGGCACGAATATGATCGCCGGGCTGAATGACGACGGCTACGTGTACATCACGCGGAATTTCAGCGCCGTCAAGCCGACATGGACGCGCTACGCGATTCCCGGGATGGGCGGCACGCTGCAGGATTTCGTGCCTGACCCGTTCAGTCCGCTGTACCTGGGGACGGGGACGGCGGTCAACGGCTGGCTGGTGACGACCACGCAGATCGGGCGGCTGGCGGATATCTTCGGGGCAAGCCCGACGTACACGGTGCAGCACACGTTTGCCACCGCGATCACGGCGTATGCCGGGCAGCGGGTGATCGAGACCGAGCGCAGCGTGCAGAACTTCGTGGTGGTGGTCACCTACTATCCGAGCGCCGGGACGAAAGCGATCGTCACGACCGACGGGACAACGTGGGGCACGGAGACAACACTGAACAGCGGGCATCCGTATGCCTACCTGTCGCCGGGGCTGGCAGTGTCGGGCAAAGCGGCGAACGTCGCGTACAGCGCGGCGTCAAATGGGTCGACATTTCAGGGGTATAAGCTGAGCGGCGGATCGTGGTCGGCAGTCAGCAACCCGGACATCAGCGGGACGGGGCTGCCGGGGTGGATTCACATCCCCTGGCACGACAACGACGACTCGCTGGTGTACTACGGCGCATCGACCGCCGAGCCGAGCGCCGATAAGGTGTACCGGGCGAAAGGCGCGACGCAGACAGACATCACGCCGACGGCGGGCGGCAACCAGTACACCTGCCGCTTCCCGCGCGGAATCGACACGCCGGCGCTGAACCACAACCGGGTGGTGCTGTGCGGACACAACGACCCGACCGGATCCACCAACCGGAATGGGGTGTTCGCGTCGAAGGATGGCGGGGGGACATGGACGGTGATTTACGGTCCGGTCAGCACCACGTCGGCGGATTATCTGTCGGTGCGGTGCGCGGGTGACGACGAGGACGTGTTCTACCTGTTCGGTCCCGGCGGGCGAATCGCCTACAGCGCCGATTTCGGGGCGACGGCGATCAAGGACAAGCGCGGCAATCTGGGCAGCTTCGCGGGCATTGACCGATTTGTGAATATCTGCGGGGGATGAGAAAAGACAGGACTGGCGTTGCAAGCAACGAGGGGCGAGGACTGAGAAAAGAAGGGATTTAACGCAAGGGCGCGAAGGGAAACGAAAAAGGGCAGACACGTGGGTCTGCCCCTACAAATCTCATGAGCGAATCCGATCACGCCTTCTGTTTTCCGGCGCGGCGGGCTTTTGTTTTGGCGATATAAGTGATGGCGTCCGGGGTTTTGCAGTCTGTTTTGCCGTGATCCACGACCACCTTGCCGATCCGCTTAGCAGCGGCGACCGCTTCGGCTTCCAGACCGTCGTTGCGCACGCCGATAGCGATCACAGCGCCGTTCATGGCATGGCGCACGCGGTTTTTGCTGGTATGCAGGTCGCGCTCGATGCGGGCGAGGTACGGTTCGAAGTACGTGTTGGGCAGCGACGAGTCCTTCAGCGCCAATTGACCGATCAGGCTCCAGCCTGCATCGCCTGTCCACTCATCATCGGACTCGATCCACTGCTCGGCTTTCTGGCGCGCGAGCGGCGAACTGCCAATGAAGCTGGAAAAGGCGTCCACGATCACGTAGTTATCGAGGTCATGCACCCACGAGTCGAGGGTGGCGCTGTCAATCTGCTGTGGATCAGCGATCATCAGGGCGAGGATGCGGGCGTCGTGATTACCCGTCTTCCAGAGTTCAAGCGCAAGTTCGTGATTCGTCCTGAGCCGCTTCCTGAGCATACCGAGATTGGCATAACTGACGCCGTACATGTTCTCGCCAACGCCGTGCCGCGCGTAAATCTTGCGATTCTGTTCGGTGCCGAGCGCTTCGAGTTCCTGAAGAACATCGGTCGTCATAGTATATTCTCCATCGCGGCTGATCGGTACACATATTATACGAGTATTCAGGTATAGAACAAGTGGTCTATTCCTGGTATCAGGACTGACGGGCAAGGGCTGAGAAAAGACGGTTCACCACAGAGACCGCAAAGAACACAGAGAAAGATAAGTTGAACCGCCAGGCACGCCAAGAGGGACAGATGATGTATCAACGGCTGGAAGAAGCGCTGAGCAGGCTGATCGGCGAGCAGAAGCCGATCAAGGGGACGCTCGGCTACACGATTGACGGCACGTACCGGGTGTTGGTCGTCGAGGACGCGGCGCAATACTACGTGCGCTTCGCCGATGGCAGCTTCGCGCAGGTGTACCACCGGGGGCGCGTGTCGCCCGTGCCGGAGCTGCCGGTCGAGGTCGGGTTCGACAGCGCCGGAAACATGGCGATCTTGGGCGGCGACCCGGATCGCGCCGGGCTGTTCGAGGGGGCGCACGAGGTCGGTCCGCACAGCCACGCGCACGGCAGCGGCATGGAATTCGACATCGATCCGCGACTGCTGACGCCGGTGAAAGCCGCGCCGCTCGCCGGGCTGACGGTCGAAGTGGCGCAGGGCGCGTACCGCTACCAGGGCGCGCTGCGCTGGTGGAGCGGCGGCACGATCACGCTGACGCCGCCGGGGAGCGCGCATACATGGGCGTGGGTGGAGATCGGTCTCGACCCGGAAACGGAAGCGCTGGTCAGCGCCAGCGGGTCGCCGGTGGTCGTGTCCGCGCCGTTGGAGCCGTCCACCATCCCGGTGATCGCGCTGACAGGGGCGATCCCGCTGGCGGCGGTGCGAGTGCGCAACGGGCAAACAGAGCTGGACGAAGCCGATTTCGAAGATTTGCGCTGCGCGCTGGTGGACATTCCGGCGGCACTGGATGATCTGAACGACGTGGACACCGGCGGCGCGTCGGACGGCGACGTGCTGACTTATGACAGCGGGATATGGATGCCACAAGCGCCCAGCGGCGGAAGCGGCTCGATTGACGTGAGCGACGGCATCACAACCATCAGCCCGGCAGACACCCTGACCGCCGACAGTGATTATTTCGAGATCAACGATCTGGGCAGCGGCAATGCTGAATTAACGCTGAGGGATGGCGGCGTCGGCGGGGTGAAACTGCGCTATGTAGCGCGCAAACTGTATGACAACACGCTTTCCGCCGCCGGACGCTGGGATGTCGCCAATGCGAACCTGATCGCCGGGGCGGGGAACTTTGCCGATTACGACCGCGTCGAACTGTACCTGTTTCACACCTCGACAACGGCGTCCGGGTCTGAGCCTATCCTCGCGCTGTTAAACGGCGACAGCACTGCTGCGAATTACGGGGCGGAATATCTGACTGTGACGTCTTCAGCGACAGCAACCGGCGTGCGCAACGATACTGCCTACATCGGAGCAGTCAACGGCACGTCGTCGCCTGCAGGCTACGTGACGAATATCAAGATTACGCTGCATGAGCCGGGCAGTAACGCTTACAAGACGCTCTTCAGCGAGTCGTCGTGGCGCGAAGGCAGCACGACTCACATCGCGCGGCATTACGACCTTCAGTGGGAAAACACGGCGGCGGTGACGCAGATCACGCTGCAGCCGGCGAGCTATTCGACCGGGAAATTCGCAGCCGGGTCGCGCCTGGTGATCGTCGGGTACAAACAGGAAGCGCTGGGTGCGGCGGTGGAGTACAGCGCGGCGAACGTGAGCAGCCCGCCGACCGACGCCGAACTCGACAGCGCTTTCGGGCAGCCGGGCGACGTGGGCGCGGGGTTCGTCGGCATCGTAAACGACAACGGCGGCGGGACAGGTGAGTACGTGTGCTGGTCGGACGGGACGAACTGGTTTTACGCAGTGGGCACGAAAGCGATTTGAGGGCAACAGGCACGATGAATGTCCGGGAGCAGCCGGGCGGGAACCATTTTCGCATCGACAAGCATATCGTGCCAGGCGCCGTTTGATCCCGTGCAGATGCAGTTTTGGCAGCACAGCAGGGGCAAGATCAAACCGTTGAGATCAAAAACGTGCGCGATTGCGAATTTTCGGGTTTAATAGTTAGCATGAGGTTAGAATATAGATGAAGAAGGGTTAGAGCGATGATTGACCTGTTGGAATACCTGAGAGGCGATGGTCGGCTGTACGAGCTTGTCAACAATCTTGGCAGCAATGAAATCTCGCAGACGCAGACCGAGGCGGGCAACGTATTCTACACGGTCAAAAACTCGCAGTGGGAAGAGCTGTGGTTTGACGACGTGTTCATCTACCGGGGCACAGACACGTCGCCGGGCGGGATCAACATCTATATCCTGAGCGAAGACAACCACTACGGCAGCGCCTGGGTTCCGCGCTGGTTCGAAGTGGGGCAGTTGTTCAAACGCACGGCAGTGGTGATGTGGCGCAAGAAAATCAGTGGGGCGGCGGTGCCGGAAACACCGACCGGGACAGCCGTCACGTATATCCGGCTGGAGCGCATCTACAGCCAGCTCACATTCGCCAGCGGCATCCAGCTTCAGGACGTGATCGAACTGCACGCCTACGTCGACGATGGCGGACGCCCGGCGTCGTCGCCGTGGGAGAAGTACTTCTACGCACGGGGTTACGGGCTGGTCGGCTTCGAGGATATGTACGGCGGCTTCAAGTCGTGGATCACGCAGAAGTTTTCATCCTCGACCATGCCGAACCGGGTGCGTGAGGTCGTGCCCTGGCTGATCCCGCTGCAAAAACGCTACTATCTGCCGAGCGCGCCGACCACATCTGCCGTCGGACAATCCGTCCTGAGCAAGATGCCGTCGGATTATGTGAACATCCGCAATTATCCGCACGGATACGCCAAGGACATCGGCGATTTGCACACGGGTGACCAGGTGACACTGTTCACGCCGGAATCGGGCGTATGGGTCAAGGTACAGTTTGGCGCGCTGCAGGGTTGGGTGTCACGGCAGAGCGGCAAGGTGGAATTTTCATCGACTAACGCCCCGCCGCCATCGCTCCCGGAAGTGACGCCGGTCGGGCAGTATGAAGTGACGCAAATCCCGTCGAGCTGGATCAACGTGCGCGATTACCCGAACGAGAGCGGGCAGGATATCGGCGACCTGCATCTGGGCGACGTGGTGACGCTGTACACACCGGAGATCAACGGCTGGGTATATATCGATGCCGGGTCGCTGGAAGGCTGGGTGTGGCGGCAGGAAGGGAAAGTCACGTTCACCGCCGTCGCGACGACACCGGAGGAACCCATTCCGCCGGATGACCTGCCAGACCTGCCGACCGTGAAGTCGATTGGACAATACGTGCTGCAGCAAATTCCATCGGACTGGGTGAACGTGCGCACCTATCCCGACGCGGTCGGCGCGGATGTCGGCGATTTGCGAAAAGGCGACATCGTGACGCTGTATTCGCCGGAGGTCAACGGCTGGTCGTACATCACCAAGGGTGAACTGCGGGGATGGGTGTCGCTGCAAAACGGACGCGTGGCGCTCACGCCGGTCATCATCGATACGCCGATCCCGCACGACCCGGTGCCGACACTGCCAACCGTGCAGCCAGTCGGGCAGTACAAGCTGAGCAAGATACCAGGGACGTGGATCAACGTCCGCGCCTACCCGGATACGATCGGCGCGGACATTGGCGACCTGCACGTAGACGACATCGTGACGCTGTACAAGCCGGAAGTCAACGGCTGGGTGTTCGTCGAGACAGGGAATATGCACGGGTGGGTATCGCTGCAGAACGGACGCGTGGCGTTCGAAGCCGCGGCGCAGGCGGCGAGAACCAACGGCACGATCAAAGCGCCAGCGCTCGCCACGCCGATTATCCAAAGCCAGACGACCACGCAGGAAGCACTGCCGCTCGACCCGCTGGAGGCGTGGGAGGACGAGGACGAAACCACTCCCGGCGACGCTCTGGAGGCATGGGACGAGCCGGACGCCGAACCGGATACCGAGCCGGTACTGTCGGTGACGGTGGCGCAGGCTGAACTGGCGGAAGGCGAGGAAGAATCGGTGGACGCGAGCGCACAGGCTGCCGGCGGCGTCGTCGACCGGGTGAAGTCTGGAATTGGAAGGATCATCAATCGAAAGAGGGGGTAGTTGTTCGACAAGCAACCATTGGTCACTCCACTGCTTCTGCTGTTGAGAAGCCGAAAATTCATCGTCAGCGTGTGTGCGCTGGCGATGAATTTTATTGTGGCAGCAGCGCCGGAACTCGCGCCGCTGCGAAACGAACTGATGACGGTGATCACCGGGCTGGCGCTGGCGCTGATCGGGGGAATCGCCTATGAAGACGCCGCCCGCGCCGGACGTGACGCAGCAGCGCTGCCGCCGCAGACGAACGCCGACTTGCTCAAAACGCTGCTCGGCGACCTGATCGACAGCGTGAGCGAAAATCACGACGGGCAGACGGTGATCACACTCAAGAAACACTAGCACGACGGCGGCAGGGACGGTCCCTGCCGCCGACTATTCCTGCAAATGACTCATCGTGTGGACGTGCTACGTTTTGCGCCGACGCCGCCAGACGCGGAAGGCAGGCAAAGCAACCACCGCCGCTGGGGCGAAACCACCGGCGCAGAATGTGACGATAGCCCAGAAAATCCCGTAGAAATAGTCCGCTCCGGCGTTGTCTGGCGCGAAGAAGTCCAAGCACCTGATGAAGTCTGCCACCGATTCAGCGCCGGGCAGACAGAGCCATACGTTGTTCCCGGCATCCTCTGTGTCGGCTGCGGGTTCAGTGTTTTGCACTGGCGGCGGATTATTCGGGGGCAGCGGCGGTAGTTCTGGCGTTCCACCGTTACGGGCGATGCACTCGCTAAGACTGAACCACTTCGAACCGGGTCCAGCGCCGTTGCCGCCGCTGCCGGAAATGATGACAACATCTCCGGTGCGGGTGACAGTCTGCCCGTTGCCGGCGTCGAAAGAACCTATATCGCCCAGCGCAAGCA
>JADLHH010000037.1 GCA_020848855.1 Anaerolineae bacterium
CAGTTATCGCCGTTTTCCGCGATTTGCTCAGAGTACCGCCTGACGAACTCGAATACTATAGGGCGTCGCCGCGTTTTCCTGACTGGGTATCAGCCGCGCATTTGATACCGCGTGAAACGCGCGCCGAGGAAGCCTATCGGTTTGAGCCGGAACGGTTCAAAAGTGTGACGGTTCCCACACTGCTAATGCTTGGCGGCAATAGCCCCGACTTTTTCAAGACGACTATTGAAAAGTGGCACGCGGCGCTGCCCAACAGCCGGGTTGTTGTGCTGCCTGGTCAGGAGCATCTTGCCCATTACATGGAGCCAGAACTGTTTGCGCGTGAGGTGATCGCGTTTGTGAACGAACTGGATTGATTTTCGTTTATGCCTGCGGCAGCACCACCGTGAAGATGCTGCCTTCGCCGCGTGCGCTGCTCACCGTCACGTAGCCGTTGTGCGCGTCCAGCACGCGCCGGGCGATATACAAGCCCTGTCCCAGCCCGCGCGGGTCGACCAGCTTGCCGGCGTTGGTGCGGGCTTCGCCCCGGTAGAAGCGCTCGAACACGTGCGGCAGGTCGCGGTCGGAGATGCCGACCCCCGTATCCACGAACTGGATCGACAGGCTGCCGCCGCTGGGCGAGACGGTGACCACGATGTGCCCGCCCGGCAGCGTGTAGTGGATCGCGTTCTGCAGCAGGTGTCCGAATGCCCAGCGCAGCCGCTGGTCGTCGCCGCGCACAAACAGGCTTGACGCCCCGCGCACCAGCACCGACACGTCAAGCTGCGCCCGTTTGATCTCCGGCGTCTGTCCGTTGACGACGTTCCACAGCAGTTCTTCCAGGTTGATCTGCTCCTGCCGGATGCCGATGTTGTCGCCGCTCAGTTCGGCGACATCCAGCAGTTCGACGATCATCCGGTCGAGGATGTCCACGTTGCGGCTGAGCGTTTCCAGCATCCGGCGGTTGGGCATCGAGTCCGAGTTCATGATGACCTCGCTCACGCCCTTGATCACCGCCATCGGCGTCCGCAGTTCGTGCGAGATCGCCGTGATGAAATTGTCCTTCAGCCGGTCGGAGAGCGTTTCGCGGGTGACGTCGCGCAGCACGATGATCGTGCCCAGCCGGCTGCCCGCTTCGTCGGCGACGACCGCAAGCTGCGCGCCGAGGATGCGGTTGTTCACCTGCACCCGTGTCGGCTCGGACAGTGGCGCGAGCGCCGAATCGACGGCGGTCACCGAGCGGAAATTGTTGAACAGCGTGCCCAGTTCGCTCTGCCAGAACGATTTGATGCTGCCCAGCAGCTTGCGCGCCGCCTCGTTGACCAGCACCAATCGCCCCTCGTTATCCTGCATGATCACGCCTTGATCGATGCTGGCGAGGATGCTGTTGAGCCGTTCGATTTCCAGGTTGCGGTGGCGCAGGGTCGTCTGAAGCTGGCGATTCTGCTCGCGGATTTGCGTGGTGCCGGGGTCCTGCTGCCCCAGTCCCTTATAAATTCGTCTGAAAACCCGCTCCGATGCGGAGCCGAGTCGGTTGATGCGCTGGATCACACTGCTCAGTTCCTGTTCATTGGGTGGGTTGTTCATGCGCTGTCTGCTTCTGCTGGACGATCTCATGAAGAATTATACGCAATTGATCGAAATCCGGCAGAGGCTTATTGAGTATCCGGTCAACGCCGTCCTTAGTGATCATATCCTGCCGCTCTTCTTCGTTCAGCGAAAAAGCGGTCATCAGCACAATCGGCGTGTTGTGCAGTTTTTCCAGCTTGCGCATACGGTTGGCGACTTCATTGCCTTTCTTGCCCGGCATCCGAATGTCCATGAGGATCAATTCCGGCAGGTCGGTCTGCTCGCCTTTCTCGACGAGATCGAGCCAGTCCCACACCTTTTGCCCATTTTCATACGTGACCGGGGTGTGTCCCCATGCCTGACACATGAGCGCGACCAGGTTGCGGATGTCGGCTTCGTCTTCGGCGATCAACCAGGTCAATGGAATTCCTCCAACCATACGTCAATTTTCGATAATTTTAAGTATACTCAACTTAAACCGGATCAAGACGAAACGGTTTGCTTAAACGCGGTAAGAAACTTATTATAGAGTGGTGTCAAACACGTCCAAACGCGGGAGCAGAGACTGTTGTCTACCTGGATGGTGGTCGAAGACGAGCCGGATATCTACGAACTCTTGCTCGCCATGTTCGAGATCTGGGGGATCGAAGGCGTCGCCTTTGTCGATGGTGAGGAGGCGACTGCCTGGATTGACGAGACCGACAAGGGGATGCCCAGCGAAATCCCGGAGCTGGCGGTGCTCGATATTCGGCTGCCCGGCAATGTCAGCGGACCGATGGTTGGCGAGCGTATTCGGAAAAGCCCCGTGCTCAACGGCATGGCGATTGTGCTGATCACCGCCTACAAGCTCACGAAAGATGAAGCCGACGCGGTCTCCGAACAGGCGGGCGCGGACAGGATCATCTACAAGCCGCTGCCCAAGTTCAACGAACTCAAGACGATGCTGGAGACCGCCATCAACGAGCGCAAGGCGAAAACTGCCGCCGAAGCGTCGAAAGCCGAAGCGTTAAAAGCCGAAGCAGTCAAGGCTGCACCAGCCCAGGCAGCACAACCGACAAAAACTGAACCGGCGCAGCCCCAGGAAAAGCAAAAAGAAAACTAACCTATGCGCAACGTAGCTCCTTCACGGTCGCTCGTCCGCCGGGCGAATCAGGTGAAAACGCTGGCGCTGCTGGTCGGCGCGGGCGGCGTTTTCGCGCTCGCCGTCGGCATTTTTCTGGTAGCCATTCCGCTGTATGGTCCCGCCTCGCCCTCATACGGCATGTACGTCCTGATTTATGACCTGCTGCTGCTCGTCGGGGCGCTGCTGCTGGTTGCGGCGCTCGCGCTGGCGATCCGCGCCTTCACCTGGAAGACCGACAACGACCTCGCCCTGATCACCGGGCGCTTCCTGGCGAAGTATCTCGACGACCGCTTTGTGCTCATCCGCAACGTCAGCAAGCGGCAGATCGGCTATGTCGATGCCGTGCTGGTGGGACCGCCCGGCACGCTGGTGTTTCGCATCCTCGATGACGACGGGCACTTCGTCAATGAAGGCGCGAACTGGCTGCGCATCAAGCCCGGCGGCGAAACCGTCCCCGCGTCGATCAATCCCACCCGCGAAGCGATTGCCGACATCCGCAAGGTGCGCGAATTCCTCGAAAAGCGCAAAATCGTCAACACCCCGGTTTACGGCGTGGTCGTGTTCATCAAGGATGAGCCGCTCGTCCGCTTCACCGCCACCGAGCCGACCGTGCCGCCCGCTCACCTGAATTCGCTGGTCACCACGCTGCGTCCGAATTATCTGGCGAAGGATCGCATCGACAAGGCGACAGTCGAAGAAATCCGCCGCCTGCTGCTCGGCGAATGAGCGCCATGCGGCTGCTGCTGGCGCGGGTGGGGGCGGGCAAGACCACCGAAGTCCAGAACCGCCTGCTCGAACTCAAGCGCGCCGACCCGCTGGCGAAAGTGTGGGTGCTGCTCTCCACCGACCGCCAGATTGTCGATTTCCGTCACCGCTTCATGCGGCATGGGCAGGTCTTTTTCAACATCGAGTATTTCAACTTCTACAGCCTGTATCACCACCTGCTGGCTGCCGCCGGGCAGTCGCAGCGCTGCCTGGACGACACCGCCCGCTTTGGCTTGATCCGCGCGCTGCTCGCCGACCTGTACCCCGACGGCGGCGGCATCTTCGGCGGCATCGCCCAGACCTCCGGCTTCGTCCGCATCGTCGCTCGCTTCATCTACGAACTCAAGCAGAATCTGGTCTTTCCCGAAGCCTTCAAACAGGCGGTGCGGACGCCGAAGGAAGTCGAGCTTGCCTATATTTATGCCGAGTATCAGGCGGCGCTTCAGCGTCACGATCTGGTTGACCGTGAAGGCGAAGGCTGGCTGGCGCTGGAGCAGGTCGTCGCCGCGCCGGAAATCGTGCGCGGCGTGGCTCTGCTGATCGTGGACGGCTACGACCAGTTCAACGCCCTGCAAGCCGCGCTGCTCACCCGGCTCGGCGCGAGCGTGGGCGATTCCGTCGTCACTCTGACCACCGTGCCGGGGCGCGAGGCGACCATCGGCAGCCGCTTTGCCGACGCGCTCGACCGGCTGCAAGCCGCGCATAGCCTGTATCATCAGCCGCTCGAAATCATCCCGTTCGTAACGTCGGTGGACGACCGCCATCGGGCGCTGCGTCACCTTTCGGCGCAACTGCTCCGTCCACATCCGGTGCGTATCCCGGTCGATGGGGCGGTGCGCTGGCTCGAAGCGCCCGACCCGGCGCGCGAGGTCGGCGCGGTGCTGCGTCGGGTTAAGCGGCTGCTGCTCGACGGCTGCGCTCCCGATGATATCCTGATCGCCCTGCGCGACTGGGCGCTTTACGGCGGGCAGATGGCGGCGCAGGGGCGCAGTTATGGGCTGCCGCTGGCGCTGCACCTCGGCGAGCCGCTGGCGCGTAACCCGGCGGTCGTTGCGCTGCTCGACCTGCTGCGCCTGCACCTGGGCGACTTCCGCCGCCGCGACCTGCTCGACGTGCTGCGCTCGCCCTATTTCGATGTGCCGGGGCTGGGCGCGGCGCGGGTCGATCTGCTCGAACGAATCAGCGTCGAAATGCGCGTCGGCGGCGGGCGGCGTGCATGGCTGGACGCCGTCGCGCTGGCGGCGCGCCCGCCCGAATTCGACGCCGACGACGAAGCGAGCGCTTTCGCCTTCTTCCAGATCGATCCCGATACTGCCGACGAACTGACGCGCGCGCTGGCGGCGTTCTTCGACGCCGCGACCCCGCCGCCGCGCGGAACCGCCCGCGAGTACGCCGCCTGGCTGCAAAACCTGATCGGGCACGACATCCCCGACCCGGACGAGGAATCCCCAACCGCCGAATTGTTCTACACGCTGTCGATGCCCGCCCGGATACGCGCGGGCGACGGCGAGGCGCTGGTCGCCCGCGACCTGGCGGCGATGCACACCTTCATGCGCGTCCTCGCCGGGCTGATCTCGGCGCAAACGCTCGCCGCCTCGCTGGATTATGCCGTCGCGTCCGCCTGGAAAACCTTCTTCCGCGACCTGACCACCACCATCGACAGCACCACCGTCGGGCGCGGCGCGTCCCGCGATGGTCGCGTGCTGGTGACCACCGTCGCCGACGCGCGCGGCTTGCCGCACCGCCACGTCTTCATCCTCGGCTTGTCCGAAGGGCTGTTCCCGCAGCCCGCGCCCGAAGACCCGCTCCTGCTCGACAGCGAGCGCCAGCGCTTCCACGCCCTCGGCATCCATTTGCAGACGCAGGCGGAGCGCGCCGGCGACGACGGCTTGTTCTACAGCCTGATCGGGCAGGCGCACGACACGCTGACCCTTTCGCGCCCGCACACCAAAAACGGCGAGGCGTGGGTGGCGAGCCACCTGTGGCGGGCGGCGCTGGCGGTCTTTGACGATCCGGCTGTCGAGCGCATCCGGCTGGGCGACGTGCCCGCCGACCCGGCGACGCCCCACGAAGCTGCGCTCGCCGCCGCCGACGCGCTCAGCGATGGCAAAACGCCCGGTTGGGTCGATCCGGCGTACTGGGCGCGCATCCAATTCGCCCGCGCCGTCGAGCTGCGCCGCGCGTCGCGCGCGCCCCACGATCACTACAGCGGTCGCTTGCGCGATCCCGCGCTGCTTGGCTGGGTGGCTGCCAGTCTCAACGTCGACCGGGTGTGGAGCGCCTCGCAGTTGAACGATTATGGCATGTGCGGCTTCCGCTATTTCGCCGCCCGCCTGCTGCGGCTGGAGCCGCTCGAAGAGCCGGAAGCCGGCATGGACAGCCTCCAGTTGGGCACGCTCTTTCACGAGGTTCTCGAAGCCACCTACCGTCGGCTCGGCGGCGCAATCGTCCCCGAACGGCTGGACGAGGCGCTGGCGGCGCTGGGCGAAATCGCCGATGACCGCATGGCGACCGCCCCGGCGCGTCTGCGTTTTCGCGTCTCGCCGCAGTGGGCGCAGGAACAGCGCGTCCTGCGCCGCCGCCTCGAACGGCTGATCCGCGACGATTTCAGCGCGAACGGTCCTATCGCCAAAAAGTTCGGCGCCGAGCCGCGCGCGATCTTCGCACAGGAAGCCCGCTTCGACGGCATCATCATCGACCTGGGCGGCGAAAGCGTGCGCGTGCGCGGCTCGATTGACCGCATCGACCGACAGGGCGACCGCGCCATCGTGGTCGATTACAAGACCGGCAGCGCGCCCATCCCCAAAAGCGAGACCGAGCAGGGGCGCAACTTCCAGATGATGATCTACCTGCTCGCCGCCGCGCAGTTGATCGACGGGGAAACTTCGCCTGATGCGCCGCGTGACGTTGCCGGCGGGGTATTTCTGCGTATCGGCGGCGACTCGCTTGGCGACCTGATGGCGACCGACGCCGAGATCATCGAAGCGGGCAGAGTGCACGTCAGCCGCTACCTGGCGCTGGCGCGTTCCGGCGATTTCGCCGCTCACGCCAGCCGCATCGACGAAGGCAAATGTGCCCGCTACTGCGACTTTCACCAGTTCTGCCGCGTCGGCAGCACCCACCCGCGAAAGCCCTAGCCGCCATGATATGCCCTTCATCTGCTTCATACTGTTACTGCTTCCAACCGCGCTTGCTTGCTCGCCTTCCTGAATTCGGGGAGGGGCGGAGTCCTTTGCACAGAAACGCGAATTCCCCCACCAGTGAGCGCTTTTTTCTCCCCCTCCTTGAAATCGGGGAGGGGAAGCTCACCGCAGGTGAGCCGGGGTGGGGTAGAACGCGTAGCCTTCCGAGGGGTAGCCCATGCCTCTGACCCCCGACCAACACCGCGCCATCCACCACCACACCGACAACCTGATCGTCGTTGCCGGGGCGGGCAGCGGCAAGACCTACGTGCTGGTCGAACGCTATCTGGCGCTGCTGGAACGCAACCCCGGCTGGTCGCTCAACGCGCTGGTGGCGATCACCTTCACCCAGAAGGCGGCGCAGGAAATGCGCGACCGCGTGCGCCAGCATTTGCAGCGCCGGGTGGACGAATCGGCGGACGCCGACGCCGCGCCCTGGGCGAGCCGCCTCGCCGCGATGGACAGCGCCCGCATCGACACCATTCACAGCCTGTGCGCGACGATTCTGCGGGCGAATGCCGCCGAAGCGGGCGTCGATCCCGGTTTCGTCGTGCTGGACGAAGTCGAATCCGCCGTGCTGCTGGACGACGCCATCGACGACACGTTTCGTTCGCTTCGCCCGGATGACCCGGCGCTCGAACTGTTCATGGAATACGGCGAGCAGCGGGTGCGCGAGGAAGTGGCACGGCTGGCGCGCACCGGCTTCGAGCTGCCCCCGGCGGATCACTTCACGGCGTGGCTCGACCAGTGGGTGACCGATGCCCGCGCCCACCTGGAGCGTTTCGGCGGCTGGTGCGCGGCGTCGGAATTCGCCAACTGGTCATCGGGCGTGCCCGACGGCGACAGGCTGGCAGTGATCTGGGCGACCTGCGTCGATTTGCTGGCGCGGGTGCATCACGGCGCGACGATTGCCGAGCGGCTGGCGGCGCTTTACGAACTCAAGCCGGCGATTGACCTGCGCGTCGGCGCGGCGGCGGCGTGGGGCGGCAAAGAGGCGCTTCAGAAAGCGAAAGCCGCGCTGCGCGCTTTACGCGAAACTGGCGGCAAATGCGCCGAAATCATCGGCGACCCCCCCGGCGAAGCCGATCAGCGCGCGGCGGTTCTCATGCCGCTGTGGAGCGCGCTGGTGGGGCAGGTGCGCGCCGCCTACCGCGCCGCCAGGGATGAGCGCGCCGCCCTCGACTTCGACGATCTGGAAGCGCTGACCCGCGACCTGCTGGCGGATGACGCCGTGCGCGCCCGCTATCTCGGCGCGGAGTTTCGGCATGTGCTGGTGGACGAGTTTCAGGATACCAACGCCGCCCAGTGGGCGATCATCAACCGCATCGCCGACCCCGCCGTGCCGGGCTGCCTGTTCGTCGTCGGCGATCCCAAGCAGAGCATCTACGGCTTTCGCGGCGCAGATGTGAGCGTGTTCAACCGCGTGCGCGACGCCATCGCCGTCGCCGCTGCGCCGGTGGCGCTGGCGACCTCGTTCCGCACCCATCGGCGGCTGGTCGACTGCCTGAACGCCGTGTTCGACCGGGTGCTGTCGCGCGACCCCGCCAGCCTCGTCGCCGAATACGAAGTCGAAGCCGGGGCGATGCAGGCGTTCCGCCTCGAAGCGCCGTCCGACGCGCCCGCCCTCGAACTGCTGCTGCTCGACAAATCCCGGCTGGATGCCGACGAGGAACAGGCGATGCGCCGCTGGGAAGCCCGCCTCATTGCCCGCCGAATTCGCGCGCTGGTCGAGGACGAACGCCGCCCGATTTACGACAAGCGCCGCGAGATCGTCCGCCCGGTCGAATATGGCGACGTGGCGCTGCTGTTCCAGGCGATGACTCACGTTACCCGCTACGAAGCCGCGCTCAAAGCCGAGGGCATCCCCTACCAGACGACCGCCGGCAAAGGCTACTACGACCGGCAGGAAGTGTGGGATTTGCTCAACCTGCTGCGGGCGCTCTACAACCCGGCGGATAACCTGTCGCTGGCGGCGGCGCTGCGGTCGCCGCTGTTCAGCCTGAGCGACGACGCGCTGCTGGCGCTGCGCTTGCCCGGCGGATCGCTGTGGGAGTCGCTCATGCGCCCGGAATACCTGCCCGCCGATGAAGCCGGGCGCGCTGCCTTCGCCCGCGACGTGCTGCGCGACCTGCGCCGTCAGGCGGGGCGCGTCACCATCGCCGAATTATTGAACGACGCGCTCGAACAGACCGGCTATCTGGCGGTCCTCACCGGGCTGCCGGACGGCAAACGGCGGCGCGGCAACGTCGAGAAGCTGCTCGAAAAAGCCGAATCCAGCGGGCGGATCACGCTCAGCGCCTTCACGCAGTATCTGGTGGATATGAGCGCCAGCGAGGCGCGCGAGGGCGAAGCTGTCCTCGAAAGCGAGGGCGCGGTGCAGTTGATGACCGTCCACAAGAGCAAGGGGTTGGAATTTCCGGTCGTGGTGCTGGTCGATGCTTCGTATCACCGGAACGCGGGCGGCAGCGACCTGATCAGCGGCGCGGGCTGCAAGGTCTACGACGCGGCGCAGGATAAGCTGGTCTCGACTTTCGCCCACCGCCGCGCCGAAAATCTCGCCAGGCTGCGCGAAGAAGCCGAAAAGAAGCGGCTGTTCTACGTCGCGGCGACGCGGGCGCAGGATTGCTTGATCGTCAGCGGGCAGGTGACGTGCAGGGACGACACGCCGCTGGCGACCAAAGGCTGGCTCGGCTGGCTGCTGCCCGCGCTCGAATTGAGCGAACTCGCGCCGCAGGCGCAGGACGTTCGTTACGAGTGGGGCAGCGTGCGCGTCGATTTCCCGGAGCCGCTGGGCGACGCCGACGAAATCGCCGATGCCGCGCTCGATTGGGATGACATTGCGTTCGCCGCCGAGTCGCCGCCGCTGCTCGGCGCGGTGCCGGGCGATGCCGCCGCGCCCGCTCGCTCGCTGACGGCGACCCAGATCGCCGATCTCGGCAGCGCGGCGGCGGCGACTCCATCCGAGGCGCGGCGCTTCTTCGCCGAGCGCTGGCGGCGCAGTGTCCTGCACGATGCCCCCGCGCGCATTACGCTGGCGGGCGGCGCGTCGTGGGCGCAGGTCGGCGAGATTGTGCATCAGGTGGTGCGCCGCGCTCTACCGCCGGACGACGCCAGCCTGCGCGCCGTGCTCCGGCGCTGCGCCTGGGAAAGCGGGCTGGTCGGCGCGGACGAAAACTACTGGGCGGTTGAGAACGCTTTCGATTTGCTCCGCCGCATTCGCCGCAGCGACGTGTTCCGGGTTATCTCTCAGGCGCGCCAGGTCTACCGCGAAGTACCGTTCGTGTACCAGTCAGGCGAGCGCACCATTCACGGCGTGATCGATCTGCTGCTGCAAAATCAATCCGGTCAGTGGATCGTGGTCGATTACAAGACAGCGTGGCTCGAAGCATCGGTCACCGAGGCGATGCTGCGAGAACACGTCCGGCGCTACCATGTGCAGATGGGCGTTTACGCGGCGGCGGTGCGCGAACTGGTCGGACTCGCGCCAATCGTATATATTTATTATATTCGCTATGCGATGACCGTAATGATTCCTGAAGCCGACTGGACAGACGCGCTCGTTCGGCTTGATGGCTATATTGGAGACGCGATTGGGTATGGTTAAGGGCGTGGTTCGGCTGTTCATCGGTCAGCTTCCCCCCTGGGCGCGGCGCGACCACCCGGTGCTGCGCCACGAACTCGGCGCGGCGGAACGTCCACCCTGGCGCGTGCGCTACGGGCGGGCGCTGGTCGTGATGCTGGGTCTCGGCACGCTGCTGATGATCGGTTTGCTGACCGCAACCGGCTTTCTGCGCCGCCCGGCAGGGCAGACTACCATCGAGACGATCAACGCCGTCCTGTTCTGGCCCGTCATCGCGCTCCAGTTGATCCTGACGATTGCCGCGCTCGCCAGCACCTCGACGTTTGTCAGCGAGGAAATGCGCGACCAGAACTGGGACAGCCTGCGTGTGACCGAGCACGGCGCGGAAATGTCGATGCGCGCGCGTTGGGTTGCCGTCTTCTACCGGCTGCGCGGGCTGCTTGGGCTGGTGCTGGTGGCGCGCGCCCTGCTGATCGGCTTGATGCTCTGGGAGCTGACCGCGTTTCAGGGGCGCTACCTCGACCTGCTGATCAACGGTCTGGTGCCGGACGTGCCGCTGGTGGCGGCGGTGCTGCTGGTCTCGTTCACGATGACGGCGGCGCTGCTCCTGCCGCTCACGACCATCGGCATGGACGCGGCGACCGGGCTGCTGGTTTCGGCGCTGGTGCAGCACCGCACCTACAGCACGCTGCTCCAGATGGTGCTGATCTTCCTGCGGCTCGCCGTCACGTCGGCGCTGCTGCTCGGCGCGGCGCTGCTCATGGACGGTCGGCTGTTTGAGTCATCTGACCTCGGCGCGTGGCTGCTGATGACGACGTACAGCGCCATCGGCGACTGGGGCTTGTCGCTGCTGCATCTGGGGCGTTACAGCGAAATCTGGGCGACGATTCCTTACGGCATCTTCGTCGGGCTGGCGCTGCTGGTCTTCGCGCTCGTTCAGGCGGCGGTCGCCGACCGGCTGCTGCTGCTCGCCGTGCGCCAGGGGCAGAAGAAGGGCTAGACCCCACCACCCGCCGGGATACCTAACCGTTGGTGCTGGTTGTCGATTTGAGGGAAGGTTTTCGTAGGGGCACGACATAGGCAACCGAAGGTTGCACGTGCCCCTGTTGCTTCCCTCTTGGCGCTCTTGGGGTCTTGGCGGTTCACCTGCTCTTGCCTTGAGCTGACGGCTGACCGCTGAAAGCTATCCGCTTCCCTACAGCGCCTTCGTCGAAATGATGTAGCTCGCCGTCGCCGGATTGCTCGCCAGCGGCACGTTATGCACGTTGCAGATGCGCAGTAGCGTGTTGATGTCCGGGTCGTGCGGGTGCTTGCCCAGCGCGTCGATGAAGAAGAACACTGCCGCCACTTTGCCTTCCGCCACCTGCGCGGCGATCTGCGCGTCACCCCCGATTGGACCGGACAGCATCCGCTCGACGTTCAAGCCGACCTGCTCGTTGATCAGCTTACCGGTTGTCCCCGTGCCGATCAGCTTGTAGCGCCGCAGCACGTCCCTGTGTTCCTGGGCGAAAGCGATCATCTCGTCCTTCATGTTGTCGTGGGCGATCAGCGCGACGGTTTTCGGTTCTGGACTCAATTCAGTCTCCTGATGGCGTTCATCCAGTTGACCAGCAGATTCCAGCGCGGCTCCTGCTGGAAGCGGCGGTCGAGCCGGATATTCATGCTCACAGCTTCATTATAGTAGCCTTCGAGTTCGCCCATCAGCACTTCCCACGGGTGCTGCTCGGCGAAGCGCCGCGCATTGGCAGACATCCGCCGCCGGAACTGCGGGCGGTCGCGCAGGATGCGGGCAGCATCGGCGAAGGCGGTCGGTTCAGCCGGGCACAGGAAGCCGTTGACCCCGTGCGTCACCTGATCGGTGATCCCGCCCTGGTCGATGATGATCGCCGGCAGCCCGGACGCCATCGCTTCCTGAACCACCTGCCCGAAGGTCTCGTTCGCGCCGGTGAACATGAAGGCGTCGGCGGCGGCGTAGGCGTCCGCCAGGTCGTCGCCGTACAGATAGCCGGTGAAATGCGCGCCCGTCCCCGCGAACGTCGTCTCCAGTTCCTCGCGCATCGCGCCGTCGCCGATGATCGTCAGCGCGATGCCGGGCGTGCGCGCCGTTTCCAGCAGCAGGTCGACGCGCTTTTCGATGGCAAGCCGCCCGACGTACACGCACAGCAGCGAATCGGGGTCGCGCCCGTTCAGCAGCCGCCTGCGCCACAGCGCCGAGCGCCGGTTCGGGTTGAAGCGCTCGCTGTTGACGCCGCGACCCCATTTCCGCAGCCGGTGATACCCCTTCTGGCGCAGGTCGTTCAGCGTCCAGTTGGATGGCACGAGCGTCAGGTGGCAGCCGTTGTGGATGTAGCGCAGCCAGTCGCGCACCACGTTGCTCAGGAACGGCATCCCATAATGCTGGGCGTAGCCGGGCAGATCGGTCTGGTAGTTGGCGATGATCGGCACGTGATTTTGCCGCCCGACCAGCATCCCGCTGACCGACAGCAGCGCCGGGCTGAACAGGTGGATCAAGTCCGGCTGGAAGTCGTTGAGGTAGCTGGCGACGATCGGGTGCGGCAGCGCCAGCCGGGTTTCTGGCGCGGCGGGCATCCCCAGCGACGGCAGCGGAATCACCTGACTGCCGCCGACCGACGATGGCGCGATGTCCGGGGCGAACACCAGCACCTCGCGCCCGGATTGCTGCAAATAACGCAGCGTGAGGTAGGCGGTTTTGGAAACGCCGTCGACCTTCGGCAGAAATGCTTCCGCGAAGATCGCTACCCGCTTGACCGGCGCGAGTACGGCGGTGGGGTCAGGGGGACCGAGCGCGGATTCGTCACCAAACGCCCGTTCCGCCTCCGCTGGATTTCGGTGGGTAAGAGTCTCAAATAGGTGGTGATTGGCCATGATTTCCCCTCGGCAGTGGTACAGCCAAACGCCAGCGAATCCCGCAGGTCAGCCGCCGTCGTGCCGTTGAATCGGATCACCCCGGACGCGATACTGCCGGGCATGTGCGCGTCGCTGCTGCCGACGACTGGGAGTCCCAGTCTGCCGAGTGCCCGCTGCGCCAGCCAGTTGCTCCCCGGCGTGATCGCTCCTGCGTTGAAGATTTCGACGGCGTCTATTCCTGATTGCATTAACACCCGTGGATACGTTAAGTAGCGCATGAACATGTGCGAGCATCTCGTGAACGGTCGCCGTCCCGCCGCTGATGGTGGTGTGCATGTGCAAATCCGCGCGTCCCCGGAGCATGTGTTCCTCCCTGTCACTGTATACGTACTGCGTCTATCGGGAGTGTCACACACGTTCATGAAAGTATTCGGCAAAGTTTGATAAAACCTGTTAACATCTCTTATCAAGGCTGCTGAATGGAGCGGGTACGAGTCGCCCCTTCAGTGGGCGACGTACTGGTTTAGCCGAGGGATTAATCTCTCGGCGTAGCTATGTGGGTATTCTCCCCTCTCCCCGAACTTGTTCGGGCACACGCCTTGCGTGGGTGAGGGGAAGCAACCGCAGGTTGCCGGGGCGAGGCATCGCCTCGCTCGTATCATCATCTTCGTGGGGTTCTCCGCGACTTAGTAGATTAAAGTCCATGACTAGAAAACGCAAAGCGATGCGGTGACGACAGGACATTTTGCCGCTGAAGTTGAAGGTCAAGGGCAACCAGGAGATCGGCGAAGGTGGCA
>JADLHH010000038.1 GCA_020848855.1 Anaerolineae bacterium
GCCGCCGGCGAATCGCAGACGGTCAACTTTGAGGTTACGGTTGCCGACGGTGCGGCGCAGAACACGTTCGACGTGACCGCGCAGGCGACCTATGGCGATCATGATCTGAGCAGCGCCGGGACGGTGCAGATCGTGCCGTCGCTGAGCGTGCCGCGTGTAGCTGCCGCGCCGGAAATCGATGGCGATCTGAGCGAATATGCCGACCTGCCGACCTACGAAATCCCGTATACGTACCTGTGGGAAGGCGCGACCGACGACGAAGCCGACCTGACCGGTCAGTTCCAGGTCGCCTACGACGACGCATATCTGTACGTCGCTGTTCAGGTCACCGATCAGACGGTCGTCTCGAACATCGCGCCGAACGACATCAAGGGACACTGGCGCAGCGACTCGGTCGAAATCACGGTCGACCCGCAGGGCGCGGGCGTGAGTGAGCATACGCTGACGACCTTCAAGACGGGCATCTTCCCGTTTGACACCGAAGGCAACGTGCAGGCGGAACGCGATGCCGACGCCAACCAGGGACCGATCGCAACCACCGCGCCGGATATGCAGTTCGCGTCCCAGCGGACAGACGACGGCTACAGCCTCGAAGTGGCGATTCCCTGGAACGCTGTTCCGGGCGAAATCGCGCCCGGCAGCTCGTTCGGCTTCGACGTGCTGCTGTACGACTGCGACAAGGCGGAAGCCGCCGTTGGCGAGAACTGCAACGAAGCGCGTACCGCATGGAGCGCGTGGAGCGAGATTCAGGGCAACCCGCGCCTGTGGGGTCATGCCACGCTGGAAGAATAAGCCGAGTGAATAACGGCGAAGGGGTGTGGCTGTCTTGCCGCACCCCTTTACCGCTCATTTGTTTCCCGTTGAATTGAAAACCCGAATCAGGACGTGTACGCGAGGATGCGCCCGCAGCTTTCGCAGTACGCCAGCGTGCGACCGAGGCGCACATTCTGGGCGTTGACGGACGTTTGCTCGACGCCGCAGATCGAGCAGCCGTCGGGCTTGAGCAGCGCGATCACCTGCCCGCGAAAGCGCGGTCGCAGCTTTTCATAAGCGGCGAGGCTGGCTGGCTCGATGCCCGCTGCCATTGCCGCGCGCTCCTGCTCCGCCTCGGCAAGCCCGGCTTGCCGGCGCTGCTGCTCATCGACCAGTTCGGTCTGGCGGCTGGCGAGCGCCGCCCGCGCGTCTGCCAGCGCCTGCTGTGCGCCGGCGACCTGCGCTTCGCTTTCTTCGACCTGCATCATCGTTTCCAGCAGATTGTCTTCAAGCTGGCTCTGCCGGCGTTTCAGGGAGTCGATCTCCTCCTGAAGCTCCTGCAGGGCTTTGGGGCTGCGGATGCGCCCGCCGTAGAGGTCGGCGTCGGCGGCTTTCGCCTTATCCATGACTGACCGGATTTCCAAATCCAGCTCGCGGGCGTGCGCCTGCGCCGGCTTGAGTTCCGCCTGCGCCGTTTCAAGCTGGCGTGTCGCCTGAGCGATCGTCTCGTCGCCGCTGAGCAGCGCCTCGATCTCCTTCAGCCGGTTGCGATGCTGCACGATTTCCTGATCGACCTGCTGAAGCTGGTAGAGCAGGGCTGCCTGATGTGCCATCGGCTTTCCTTCGGGTGTTGAAATAAGCCGGATTATAGCCGGATGTGCCATGAGCGACGACTTTTTGGGCGCGGCGGGCAGGCGCGCGAAAAGTGTACATGTGTCCGACAGGTGTAGCTTGTCGATTCGGGTAATGGCATTATGATGGTGATGGTGGGGCGCAGCACGCTGCGCCCCTACGTAGCGAATCGTCCCGCGAGATGCTGCTCACCCGCCCGCGAAGCCGCCGCCGTTCGACAGTTCGCTCGTCGGCGTGGGCGTCGGCATCTGGGCTTTGGTGAACGTCCACGGACCGCCTTCGTGGCACGGACTCTGCACGAAATTGCCGTCGAGCGGGTAGACGTACCAGGTGTACGTTCCGGCGTCCGGTATTTCGCTCAGGTCGATGGTTTCGTTCTGGCGCAGTTCGACCACGACTTCATACGTGCCGCCGTTCGGCTTGTAGAGGCGGATCAGGTTGCGCGCTGCGCGTGGACCGCGCCAGGTGAACGTGAGCGTGCCGCTGCCGGAGACTGCCAGCGTGCCGTCCTGCGGGATGAGCAGCGTCCACGAGCAGTCGTAGGTTTCCCCGGACGGCGGGGCGTCGCCGGGGACGCGCAGCACCTGCCCGATGCTGATCACGTTCGGATCGTCGAGACAGTTCGCCTCTGCCAGCGTGCTGACATATGTGCCGTAACGCTCGGCGATGTGCGCCAGCGCGTCGTTCGGCTGGACGGTGTAGGTTAGCTTCCAGTCCTTGCGCGGCTCGCAGGCGGCTTCGCCGGTGGGCGTCGCCGTTTCCAGCCCATGCAAACCAGGGATCGACACCGATAGGTCGAGTGTCGAGGTCAGCGTGACCGTTGGCGTTGCCGATGGGAGCGGCGTCAGCGTCGGCGGCTCGAAGGTCGGCGGGGGCAGCAGCGTCCGCGAAGGGGTCAGCGACGGCAGCGGCGTGGACGGCGGGATCGTCTCGGTGGCGGTCGCCGCGCCTTGCAGCAGGATCGGCACGGACTGGGGATGAGTCGCCTGCAGCGAGCAGGCGCTCGCCAGCAAGGTGATGATCCCAATCACGAACAGGCGGCTTGTAGGGGCGCACCGCCGTGCGCCTCTACGGGCGATGAATTTTCTCATGGCATGGGTTCCTTTTGGATCGCGTGCGGCATCAACCGCCCGTCGTGAAGGTCGTAGGCAACGTCGACGTAGTTGGCGACCATCGGAACGTGCGAGACGATCAGAAAAGTCGTGCCCTGCGCGGCGGCGACCGCCCCGAACAGCGCCAGACTCCGCCGGGCGGTGCGCGAATCCCGCCCGCTGGTCGGCTCGTCGGCGAGGATCCGCGCGGGCTGAAGGGCGAGCGCGCGGGCGATGGCGACCCGCTGGCGCTGACCGCCGCTCAACTCGTCGGGGACGTGATCCGCCCACGCCGTCAGTCCGACCGCCGCCAGCGCCGCCGTCGTGCGCTTGCGCCGCTCGAAGAAGCCGAGTCCTGGCAGCCGCAGCGCCAGATCGACGTTCTCGTAGGCGGTGTACGTCGGCACGAGCGTATAGCTCTGGAAGATGAAGCCGATGCGCTTGCGCCGCAGCCTGGCGCGCTTGCCATCGCTCAGCTTGAGGATGTCCACGTCGTCGATGCGGATCGTCCCCTGATTCGGGCGATCCAGCGCGCCGATCAGGTTGAGCAGGGTGGTTTTGCCGCTGCCGGACGGTCCGTACAACGCGACGCGCTCGCCGGGCATGGCGCTGAGGTCGACGCCGCGCAGCACACGCACGATCTCATCGCCGGAGCCGAACGAGCGCTCCACGTCCCGCACGACGACGCGCGGATGCGGGGCTTTGCCGTTCACCCTCATGGCGTCGACTCAGTCTGTTTCGATTTACGACGCAGCAGGTTGAACCGGCGCTTGCGTTCCGGCGGCGCGTCCTGCGTCATGTGGTCGCCGAAACCGGCATCCTCGTCGGCGTCGGTTTCGGGGCGCAGCAGCACGCCTTCGGGGCGGATTTCGACTGCGATGTGCGGCGCGTCGGCAAGCTGGGCGCGTACCGCATCCGGCAGGCGAATCCGCCCGGAGTCGTCCAGCGTGGGCGATTCTTCCGCCGCGTGCGACAAATCCTGACCGAGCGCGCCGTCGCGCAGCGTCAGCACGCGGTCGGCGTAGTGCGCCATTTCGAGGTCGTGCGTGACCATCAGGATCGTCAGCCCGTAGCGCTGGCGCAAGTCCGCCAGCAGGTCGAGCACCTGTGCGCCGCTCCCGCGATCCAGCGCCCCGGTCGGCTCGTCCGCCAGCAGCAGGGGCGGGTTGTTCGCCAGCGCCACCGCGATGGCGACGCGCTGCTGCTGCCCGCCGGACAATGCTTCCGGCTTCTTGTGCGCCTGCTCGCCGATACCGACAGCTTCCAGCAGCGCGCGCGCCCGTTTGCCGCGCTTCCAGAACGGCACGCCCGCCAGCGTCATTGGCAGGGCGACGTTGCGCTGTGCTGAGCGGTGCGCCAGCAGATTGCGGCTGACCGACTGCCACAGGAAGCCGACCCGGTGCAGGCGGTAGTCCGCCAGCGCGCGCCCTTTGAGTTCGAGCAGGTTCTGCCCATCGACGATCAACTGCCCGGCGGTCGGTGTGTCCAGCCCGCCCAGCAGGTTGAGCAGCGAGCTTTTGCCCGCGCCGCTCGGTCCAATGATGGCGACGAACTCACCTTTCTCCATCTCGAAGTCGATGCCGCGTAGCGCGACCAACTCGTGCCCGCCGACGCGGTACACCTTGACGATGCGGTGGCAGCTTATATAAGCGGTCATTCGCCGATCACCACGTCCCCCTCGTTCAAGCCGCTGACGATCTCGACCCGGTCGTCGGTCTGCAAGCCGATCTCGATGTCCACCCGGCGGGGTCCGTCCGGCGTTTGCAGCACGACGAACGTCCTGCCCTGGAATGTACGGATGGCGGCGGGCGGCAGCCACAGCACGTTTTCGCTGACCTGCAGCGGCATCTGAATGTCGATCAACTGCCCTTCGGCGACCTCCGGCAGCGTGGCGGCGACGCGGGTGGTCTGGTCGGCGTCGCGCGAGCTGGCGGGCAGGCGGCGCACGATACACTGGACGGCGGTGTCCGGCTGGTTGAGCACCTGGCACACGCCGATCATGCCGACGCTCAGCCGTTGGGCGTCGGTGAAGGCGAGGCTTGCGATGGCTTCCTTTGGCTCCGGTCGCCCGATGGTGATCACGGTGTTGTACGCCGTCACCTGGTCGCCGGGCGCGATAGTGACTTCGAGCACCACGCCGTCGGTCGGCGCGTACAGCGACGACTGGGCGATCTTCGCCTGAATCTGCTCGATGTTGAGCCGCGCCGACTGCACCTGTTCGTCGGAAGCGCCCCCGGCGGCGTTCTCCTGCGCCTTCTGGAGATTCAGTTCCGCCTGAATGACGTTGTTCTCGTTGGTGCGAAGCTGCGCCTGCGCGTTGTTGTAGCTCTGGGCGCTCGAATAGTAGCTGTTCTGCGCCGAGCGCAGGCTGTTCTGCGCCGACAGCAACTGCTGATACGCCGAATCGACGGCGGACGCGGCGTTCGGCGATTCGGGGTGGCTGACGGCGTCGTCGTAGGCGCGCTGGGCGTTTGCCAGCGCCTGCTCGGCATTCTGGACTTGAAGCTGTGCGTTGGCGACCGATGTCCAGGGGAGATTGTTCTGGGCGTTCTGAAGCTGCAGGCGGGCGTTCGCCAGCGCGATTTCGGCGTCGGTGACCGAGTTCACGCTGTTATCCGAACTGGACTGCACGCTCGACAGCGCCGATTGCAGCGAAATCTGCGCCGAGGCAAGCTGGTTTTCGAGGTCGTCGATCTGCAGGTCGGCGATCAGGTCGCCCGCTGACACGGTGTCGCCCCGGCGCACGTTGACGCGCCGCACCGCACCGCTCACCTGAAAGGCAAGCTGCTCCTGATCGCGCGGCTCCCAGCGCCCGCTGAAGTCGAAGATGTCCGACACATCGCCGCGCTGGACGGCATACGTCGGCGGCGCGGCGACCGGCGCGGTTGGGATCGGCGTGGAAGTCGCTTCGGCTTGCTGCGCGTTCGGGGCGCTGGTGCAGGCGGCGAAGGACAGGAGGGCAAGTGCGAGACCCCTCAACCCCCAACCCCTTCTCCCACACGGGTGGGGAGAAGGGGCATCAGGCTGCGCAGTGCGTAACCCCTTTCCCCGTTTGCGTGGGAGAGGGGCGGGGCGACCAGGCAAACCGAAGGTTTGCACGGTCGCACGGGGTGAGGGGTTCTTGAAAAGGCGCAAAGGCAAAATCAGGCATCTCCCAGTTTGACAATGGTCGAAAGGCGCTCGCGTCCCAGGAACGCGGTCGTGCCGAACGACACGGTGAACAGGATCAACGCGAAGGCGGCGTAGACCAGCGTGATGTTGCCCCAGGCGACACGCACCAGATATGGCGGCAGCCCACCGCTGAAATCCAGCAGCGGCAGGTAGAGCATGGTCGTCGCCACGCCGATCGACGTGCCGCTCAGGACGCCGCTGCCGGTCATCAGCGTTTGCAGTAGGAACAGGTAAATGCCGACCGACAGCCCGCCAAGACCCATTGCCCGCAGCGAGCCAAGCTGCGCCGACTGCGCCCGGAACGACGCCGCGCTCTGGATGATGGCGGCGACCAGCGTCAGCAGAATTGACGCGACGAAGCCGACCGACAGGAAGCCGAGCACACCCCGGCGCGACGGCGCGGCGCGGGCGGCGTCGAGCGCGGTTTGCGGGTCTTTCCATTCGAGGATCGGATAGCCGAGCGCCAGCGCCTGCTGGTGGATGGCGTTCACGTCCGCACCGGGCGCTAGCTCCAGCCACAGGTCGTAGGGCAGGGTCGTGCCGACCATCTCGAAAATCGGCTCCAGCGTGCCGATCAGGAAGAAGCCGTCGCTGGGATTGAGCGTCGGGAAGTAGTCGAGCACGCCGAGGATCGGTACTTTAGCGTCGTACCACGTGCCGAGCGCCTGCACCTGAATCGTGATCTGCTGGTTGATGCGCAGGTTATAGTCGGCGGCGGTGCTGGCGCTGATCAGCACGCCGTTGCGGTTGCCCGCCATCAGGTTGAACAGGTCAGCGATGGACGTGGCGCTGTAGTCCTCGCGGAAACGGGTGACGGCGGCAATCGAGGCGCGGTCGATGCCGAGGATCGTCCCGCTGATGCGCTGGTTCTGCATGACGATCTGCGCGGGGTAGCGCCCGACGCGCGACACCTGCTGCACGCCGTCGATGGTTAGCAGGTCGTCGGCGGGCAGGGTATTGAAGCCGGTGACTGTGACCGTCGTCTGCCCGGTGGTCGTATCGACATCGCCTTCTTCGGTCTGGGCGTCGGTGGGCGTGACGATCACCGCGTCCGCGCCGATCTGATAATTGACCGCGTCTTCGAGTGTCTGGTCAATGGTGCTCGCCATCGACGCCGTGAAGCCGGTCAGGCTGAGCGTGAAGCACATCATCAGCAGCGTGCCCCGGTAACGCCCGATTGAGCGGGTGAGTTCGCGCAGCGCCATCAGCACGGCGATGCCGCGCCCGATGTTGACGATCCACGCCAGAAAGCCGAGAACCATCGGGAACAGCCGTAGAAACAGCAGGGTGATGCTGAACGAGAACAGCGTCGGCGCGACGAACGCCAGCGGGTCGCTGAACGGGTCGTCGGCGTTGGTCGTCAGACCGCCCTGCCGCCACAGCGTGTACAGCACGTACACCGCCGGGATCAGCAGCAGCAGGTCGAGATAGGCACGCTGCCACCAGGTTTTCCCGGCGCGGGCGGCGCTGCGCTTGAAGCCAGTGATCGTCTGGGCGCTGCTGCGCCACGACAGGTACAAGCCGCTGCTCGACGCGATCAGCCCGGTGATCGCGCCCGCCGCTACCGCCTGTGGTGTGAACACGACGTTCAAATCCTGCGTGCCGTTGAACTGCAAAAACGAGGTCGTGCGCCCGACCAGCCGCACGACCGCCGGGCATAACGCCAGTCCGATCCCCAGCGCCGCGCCGGCGAGGATCAGCCACATCAGCACGTGGATCAGCAGGATCGCCCGGCGGCTGATGCCCCGGCTGCGCAGCACGGCGTCTTCTTCACCCGGCCGGCTGACCAGCAGCCCGGCGACCAGCGACACGAAGTACAGCACCAGCCCGCCGACCGGCATACTCATGATGACCAACTGCTGGGTGAAGGTGTTGACCTCGTCGACGAACTTGTGCAAGCCGGCGCTGGGTTCCAGGTCGAGCCGGATGCCGGGCAGCACGGCTGATACGTCGCGCGTGCCGTCGGTGATGCTGTTGATCAGTGTCGAGACATCCGACGTGCGCAGCTCGCCGCCGTCGAAATTGAGATACCACGCCGTTTCCTCGACCGGCTTGTCCGCCTGCGCGAAGAACGTCTGGAGATCGGCGTCGCTCATCAGGATCACGGTCTCGAAGAAGCGCGGCGGGAATATCCAGGTGGGATCGTCGGCGTTGACCGGATGCCACAGCGCCGCCACCCGGAATTTCGCGGTTTCGTAGCCCGCCCGCGTCGCCGTCAGTGTGTCGCCCACCTGCACGCCCATCGTGTAGAGCATGGCGTCGGGCAGCAGCACCGGGATTACGCCGTCGGCATCGGCGCGCATGTGCTCGGCTGCACCGAGCCTGGGCGACCATTCGCCGGAGACGATCTCCATCTGGGCGTCGGCGCCATCCAGCGACGACAGCTTCAGCGAGCCGAGGCTGCCCGCGCCATCCAGTACCACCGTCCACGAGCCGCCGCTGGCGTAATTGACCGCCTGCGCGACCGGCATTCCAATCGTTTTGACGAAGCCGGATTCGATGGCGCTGGTGGCGGCGTTCACGTCGGCGGGGCTGATGTTGCCGTTCCAGCTACCGAGATAGCGGAATCGAAATGCATAGGGCGGGTCGCTCAGGTGCGAAGTGAGCAGGTCGGTGTTAACCGCGTCCACATAAAGCGTCAGGCTGAGCGCCAGCGTAGTCGCTGCCGCCAGCCCGACCAGCGTCCACAGGACGAGATAACGGTGCTGCCACAGACGTTCGAGTGCGAACAGCAGACGGTCGATGAATTGAAGCATGTGCCCCCTAACAGACAGTTCGTGTAGGGGCGGTACGCTTGCGCAGCAAGCCCAGACCCGCCCCTACGGATAACGGCTTCTTGCAGACTCTCACCCGCCGCCAGGTATCAGGCTGGAAATGGACGGATCGGCGCTGCGGGCGCAGTCGAGCACGCCGCTGTTGAAGCCGCCGGGACCGCCGCCACCGCCAGTCGTCTCGCTGGGCGGGAGCGCCGACACGCATTCCAGATAGGCGTTGGAGTAGGTCTGGGCGTCGGCAAGCTCGGCGGCGAGGTCGGCGTTATTGAGCACGTAGTTGTCAAACGCGCGGTTGAGCCAGAACTGGAGCAGGAAATCGCGCACGGCGCTGTTGCCGCCCGCCGCCGACGGGAAGACGACAGTCGTCGGCTCGGCAAGAATCCGGGCATAGTCGGCATAGAAACCGGCGTTGTCGCCGTAGTTCGCCTGCATCGCCGGGTCAGTGATCTGCGACAGGCGGGCGGGCATCGCACCGAAAATGTCGACGTGCTGGGCGACATAGCTCAGCCACCGGTAGCAGGCATCCGGGTTTTGCGCGGTCGCGCTGATGTAGCCTGTACCGATGGTGAAGCTCGCGCCGGTGTAGACGCCGGTCGGGTACGAGACCAGCCGCGAATCGCTGCCGCCGCCGGGACCGCCGCCGATGAAGCGCCGGAATCCGGCGAGGCTGTCGCTGGTGATGGCGGTTTCCTCGTCCGCGCCAATGGCGACGATACGGAAGCCACCCGTTCCGGTGACCAGCGCCTGATAGTCGATGTAGCCGTTTTTGGCGAGGTCAAGCACCTGCTGAATGGCATCGACGGTCGCCGGGTCGGTGAAGTTGAGCGTCGCCGGCGTGGTGCGGTAGTCAACCGGCAAACCGCCATACGCCGCGATCAGCATCATGAGCGATTCGCCGTTGATGTCACGCGAGACGAACGGCTCCTTGTTGAGATAGTCCTTCAGAGTGCGCAGCGCGTCGAGGAACTGGTCGAGCGTCCAGCCGTTCGTCGGCAGCGGCACGCCCGCCTGCTGGAAGATGGTCGCGTTGTAGCTCAGCGTCTGCGGCTGAATGGTCATCGGGTATGCCCACGTCCGGTTGTCCTTCTGAAGCTGGGTCATCAAGCCGCCGACCACGTCGCGCGGGTCGAAGTTCGGGTCGGTGTCGAGATACGGGTCGAGGTTGATGATGACGGTTTCGTCGAGGTTCGGAACGGCGTTGGACGTGAGATAGAAGCAGTCGTTGCTGGCGGCGAGCGTGCTGGCGTTGCCGCCCTGGGTATCGAAGTTGACATCGCCCACGTCGGGGTCATTCGCCGAGAAATCCGCCGCGAGCTGCTTCCATTCGTCCAGATTCGGGATGGGCTGAATGAACGACTGCACGCCGAAATTCAGGGCGATTTCGCCGGGCTGGAGCACGACCGGCGGTGGGGGCGTCGCCACAACCACGCTGACCGACGAACGCCGGTCGGCTGCCGCTTGCAGGTCGCTCATTGCCTGCGCTTCGGCGTCCTGCAGCGCTGTGTGTGCATCGCTTTCGGACATGGCGTTGAGCGCACCGTTGATGTAGTCGGCGTAGCGCTGTTCGCTCAGCGTCAGGGCACTGGGCAGCAGTTGATCGAGCGCCGCCTGCACGTCAGCCGAAACGCCTGCTGCGAAGGCGAAGCCTGCTTCTCCGCCGCCGCCACCAGGACCGCCGTTGCCGGGTCCGCCATTGTCCTGCTGCGCCTGAACGCCGGCGAGGCTCTGGCGCGCCGGGATGCCGCCGAAAATACCGTTTGCCATCGACGGATTGTTGGTCAGGTATTTTGCCAGCGCGTACGCCAGTTCGGGCTGCTGCGTGCCGCTGCTGACGGCGAGGGTGTTCATGCTCATGCCGACTCTGCCGCCCGGCAGCGCCAGCGCAACGGGCGGGTTACTGTTATTGGCGTTCGGTCCGCCGCCGATGCGCAAGCCGAAGCTGCCCATGATGCGCAGCGGCACTTCGTTGCTGCCGCCGCCGATGAACGTCGAGCCGACAACGCCTTCGTCCACGAGTTCCTGCCACTGGGTGAGCAGGTCTTCCAGCGCCGGGTCGGTGAAGCGCGGGTTGCCGCTGTCGTCGTAGAAGTTCTGCCCGTACAGGCTGCGGAACAGCGCGTCGGTGCTGCCGAAAGTGGACAAGCCGGGCGTCGAGACGTTGCCATTGGCGTCGTACTGCGTGAGGGCGCGGGCGGCAATGGCGAGGTCGTCCAGCGTCCAGCGGTCACTGGGGTAGGCGAGACCCGCCTGATCGAAGGCGGCGGGATCGTACATCATCATGGTAGCGTCGACCGAGATCGGCAGCCCCCACACGCCGTTATCCCACTGGACAGAATTCCAGGTGACGGGGATAAAGTCGTCGGGGTACAGCGTCGAATCGGTGCTGGTCAGCGGGCTGAGGTCGAGCAGATAGCCCGCGCGCGTTGCTTCGAGCGTCAGTTCAGTATCGGTGACGTAGAGCACATCGGCGGCGGATGCGTACTCGGCGATGCCGTCGAGGTAGGTGTCGATACCGGCGGAAGCCGGCGGAACCTGTGGGTCCACGTAATTCACGTACACGGAGACGCCGTTGGCATTCTCAAAATCGTCAAAAATGCTCTCGTCGATGACGTTCTGCATGACCGCCGACAGCGCGATCGAGATTGTCGGCTGGTTTTGCGCTGAAAGCGACGCGAATGGGGCGATCAGCAGGGCGAGGGTGACAAACAAAAACCATTTTCTGGGCAGCATACAATATCTCCTCCCGGTGTGCCTCAGATGAGGGTCGCATTACGAGGTTACGGCGGGGTTGCACCGTGATTACGGTTTCGTAATCACAAAATGTCACCGGCGTACAAAAAGCAGGAGCACGACATGTCGTGCCCCTGCGAGCGGAAATCGTATAGCTTTTCGCTCAGCAGCCGGTGTCGCCGCGCTGCCAGGTGAAGGTGTAGCCGTTTGGCGCGGAAATCTCGAAGCTGCTGCCGGTCAGCTTGGTGAGGGTATAGCTCCAGTTGGACGCCAGCGCCGTCCCGGCGGGTGCGGCGCTGATCTGGGCGGCGCTGGCTTCCAGAATCTTCACGCCATCCAGCCCCCACGCCTCGATCCGCTGGAACACGCCGACGTTGACATCTTCGGTGTGGTCGAACACGCAGTAGACCGCGACCGGCTCGTCCATCTGCCAGTTGTTGACCCGACCGTCGCTGAAGGTCGGGACGTTTTCGTCGTCCGCATGGATGATGCCGACGCCGATGATCATCACGACCGCTACCAGCAGCATCACTCTGAGAGAACGCATGATGGAAATTCCTCCTCTGTTCCAATACACGATATGAGTATGGAGGAGGCGGGTTTCGGCTGGGTTTCGCGCACGTTACAGAGTGGCAATCAGGACACGAGGCGATAGCCGATGCTGGGCACGGTCATGATGAGCGTCGGGCTGCTGGGGTCAAGCTCGATCTTTTCGCGCAGGCGGCGGATGTGGACGTTGACGGCGCGCTCGCTGTCCACGTCGGCGTCGTAGCCCCACACCGAATCGAGGATTTGCGAGCGGGTCAGCGCCTGATTCGGGTGCTGCGCCAGGTACACCAGCAGCCGAAACTCGGTCGGCGTCAGCAGGATAAGCTGGTTGCTGCGCCACACCTGCCCGCGCCCCCGGTCGATGACGAGGTCGCCGACGTGGAGCAGGTCGGCGTCGGCGGCGGAAAGCTCGCCGTATGCCCGCCGTAGCTGCGCCCGCACCCGCGACAGAAGCTCGCGCAGGCTGTAAGGCTTGGTCACGTAATCGTCTGCGCCCATTTCCAGCCCCAGCACCTTGTCGGTCTCGTCGCGCTGCACCGTCAGCATCAGGATCGGCTGGCGCAGCCCCAACTGGCGCATCTGGCGACAGAAATCGAAGCCGGAGCCATCCGGCAGGCGCACGTCGAGGATGATCAGGTGCGGGTTCTGGTCGCGGGCGAAGCGAATGCCTTCGCC
>JADLHH010000039.1 GCA_020848855.1 Anaerolineae bacterium
CGCCGGGGAGATTGCCTTGCAGCACCTTGCTTTCGAGATAGGGGGTGTCTACCCGACCCTGAATCCGCATGGTTCGTCCTCTTTCTGGATACGCCGCGCATAACCAGCCCGCCATTTTAACCGATGCACGGCAAATGCGATTAGTTCCCTGCCACTGGCGGGTTGCGGGGGCACGACATGAGGGTGTTTAAAAAGCCTTCTTTTACCCCACCCCGGCTGAGCTTCGCTCAGCTTTCCCCTCCCCGATTTCAGGGAGGGGTACGAACCGGCTTGCGCCTTCCCCGAAGTCGGGGGAAGCGACCAGGCGAACCGCAGGTTCGCACGGCTGCGGGGTGGGGGTAAAAAAGTGCCAAATTCACGCTGGCGAATAGTTTTTAAACATCCCTATGTCGTGCCCCTACGGGTTCACGCTACTGTGCAGGCTCGACCTCGACCTGCGGCGCGGGCGCGTCATGACGCGACGCCCGCCCGATCAGCCACACGACCGGCGCGAGCAACAGCGCCGACGCGCTGAGCGCCGTCCGCAGCCCCAGCGCGCCACCGACCACGCCGATCACCGGACCTCCGGCGATCTGCCCGACCGCGTTGACCTGACCGAAGCCCGACAGCATCGTCGCCCGCACGCCCGAATCGATGTGCTGGTTCGTCCAGGTCGAGACAATCGGCTCTACCGTGCCGCGCAGCGTCGTGGCGACCCACAGCGCGATCAGCGCGACCCACACATTTTCCACCAGCGCGAAGATGAGCAGCGCCGTGACCATCACCGCGAACGCGGCGATCAGCGCGCGGGTGATGGCACGCTGGCTGCGTGTGTCCAGCCGCCGCCGGGCGATCTCGGTCGCTGCCGCCGTCAGCGCCATGCCGACGATGTTGATGATGCCGAACCACACCACCGGGTCGAGCGAGCCGAGCGCTGGCAGAACGAAGTCGCGCAGCAGGTGCGCCTGCCACAGCCGGTCGAAGCCTTCGCTGTAGATGCCGATCACCAGTCCAATGCCGACGAACGTCAGCAGGATCGGGCGGGCGCGAACCAGCCCGGCGCTCGCGCGCACGGTGCGTGCCATTGACTGCCAGGTGGTGCGCTCGCCGCGCGGAGTCGGCTTGAAGCCGTTCTCCGGCATGACCAGCGCCAGAAAGATCGCCAGCGCGACGAACAGCGCCCCGCCGACCACGACTGGCAGCGCCAGCGCGGCGCTGCCCAGGATCACGCTCACGATGATCCCGGCGATTCCGCCGACTTGCCCCGCCTGCGCGCCGCGCATCAGCACCGCTCCGGTGTTTGCCTCGCCGACCTCGTCGACGATCCAGGCTTCGAGCGCGCCGCTGGTGAAGGTCGCGCCGATGCCCCAGATTACCTGGTTCAGCAGCACCGCCCAGAAAAATGGCAGCGATCCTTCAATCATGAAGCCGATGCCGATCAGCAGAAAGCCGATGATCACCGACAGGCGGCGGCTGTACAGGTCAGCGACGATGCCGGTAGGAATCTCGAACAGGAAGATGGTCACCTCCAGCGCCGTCCCCACCAGCACGAGCTGAAGCGGCGACAAGCCGACCACCTGTGCCTGATAGACCAGATTGAGCGTAAAAATGATGCCGAAGAGCAGCGACGACACGCCACTCAGGAGCAGGTAGACGCGATAAGCGTCCCATTTGCGCAAAGACATGCAGCCTCACTCGCGTGCAGAATATTCGAATTCGGAAAACTGGTACGCGAAACCGGGGATGTCGCGCGGCGAGTGAGCGTGTCCAGAGGAGAGGTGTGAGGGGATACGACTATATGCCCTGAGATTTATACCCTGAAGCTGGCGATCAGGCGCGCTCCGCGAGACATCCGTTGAGCGATGAATTCAGGGTGAAGACTGTCATAGATGCTGCGCCTCGCTGGTTGGGTTTGTCGAGCAGTCTAGCATGGTTATCGAAAGCGATCAAGAGGTCAATACAAGGGCAGAGCGGCTGTAATGTCCGCCCGCCGGCGTTTATTGGAATACGCTGAGCGATGGGACTACAATAAGGGCATGTTTGGTGTGGAGCATGGCATGACGATCACTGTCCCCAAAATTACCACCCAACGGCTCACGCTGACCGCCTGCCCGCTGCAGGTGGCGCGGGCGGCGAGCGGCGGCAGACGCCAGATCGAGACGCTGGTCGGCGCGCGCATCGACGAGCGCTGGCTCGACGACGACGGACGTGGGCTGCTGAGTTACTACGATTACCAACTGCGCGAAGACCCGACCATGCTCGGCTGGGGCTTGTGGCTGATCATGCATACAAGGGAGCAGGTCGTGTTCGGCTCGGCGGGCTTCAAGGGCAAGCCGGATCGCGACGGATCAATCGAGATCGGCTACGGCATTTCGCCCAATTACCGGCTTCAGGGCTACACCTTCGAGACGGCGCGGGCGCTGGTCGACTGGGCGTTCGCGCACCCGGAAGTCAACCGCGTCAACGCCGAATGCCTGCCGGACAACACCGGGTCGGCGCGCATCCTCGAAAAGCTGGGCATGACCCGGCTCGGCTTTCTGGGCGGCTATATCAAGTGGACGCTGCCCCGCCCCGCCGCCCCATGACTACCCCTTCGGCAGCCCAAGCGAATCCATCCATCCCGTAAAGGATATCTCATGAGCGACTGGAAACCGTTTGAAGACGGCGCGACCATCGGCATCAAAGGCGCGGAAGGCGGCACGATCATCGCCGACGAGCAGCACGACGGCGGCGCGCGCATCACGCTGGAGCGCGACTGCCTGCGCGCCCCGTTCGCCATCACCTGCGTGATCTACGGCTGGGCGTATCACACGCGCTTTCTGGCGGACGAGCCGACGGCGAAGCAGTCCTACGACGACATGAAAGCCGGACTGGAAGGCATCGTGAAGCTGCTGCCGCCGGGGGACGGCGAAGAGACGCCCGACGCCGAGAAGATGGAGCAGGCGGTCACCGACTTCGCGCTGCGCTTCCCGTGAGGCACATCCGCCTGATACCGCTCACCTCGACCGCGTAATGGAGTTTCCGTCATGCCCGAATACGAAACCATCCTCACCGAGACGCCCGCCGAGGGTGTTGGGCTGGTGCGCCTCAACCGCCCGCAGGCGCTCAACGCCCTCAACGCCACCCTCACCCGCGAGATTTTCGACGCGCTCGAAGCCTTCGACCACGACGACTCCATCGGCTGCATGATCCTCACCGGGGGCGACAAAGCCTTCGCCGCCGGGGCGGACATTAAAGCGATGGTCGATCAGACCGCCGTCGATATGATGTCCGACGACTTCACCGACTGGTCGCGCCTGTCGCGTCTGAGCAAGCCGGTGATCGCCGCCGTGAGCGGCTGGGCGCTGGGCGGCGGCTGCGAGATGGCGATGATGTGCGACCTGATCGTCGCTTCCGAGACGGCGAAATTCGGGCAGCCGGAGATCAGCATCGGCATCATCCCCGGCGCGGGCGGCACGCAGCGGCTCACGCGCGCCGTCGGCAAGGCGCTGGCGATGGAAGTCATGCTTGGCGGGCGCAACCTGACGGCGCAGGAAGCCCTCACTTACGGTTTGGTCAACCGCGTCGCCCCGGTTGACAGCTACCTGGACGAGGCGGTCAGGCTGGCGAGCAAAATCGCGTCGATGCCGCGCGTCGCCGTCCGGCTGATCAAGGACGCCGTCAACAAAGCACAGGAACTCCCGCTCAGCGCCGGGCTGGATTACGAGAAGCGCAGCTTCTATCTCGCCTTCAGCACTGAAGACAAGACCGAAGGCATGAGCGCCTGTCTCGAGAAGCGACCAGCGCAGTGGAAACACCGCTGACGATCCTCTATACCCACCGTCTGCTCGGTGACCTCGACGCGCTGCCGAAGCTGTACAGCTTCCTGCGCCAGCTACAGGCACATTACAGCGAGTCGCCCGCGCTGGTCTGCGCCGACGACCCCGCCGCGCCGGTCGGCAGTGTGCTGCGCCTCGACCTGGGCGAAAGCTGCGATCCGTCTGTGTGGCACTGCGACGTGTCCGGCGGGCGCTCGACGCTGGTCGTGCTCGACGGCATGGGCTTCGACGCCGCCCGCGTCGACAACGCCGCCGTCATCCGCGCGCAGATGGGCGACGCCGTCCGCCTCGCGCTGGTGGACGGCGAGAATCCGCATCGGATTGAGGATGTTGTGGTGATAACCCACCCCTCAACCCCCAGCCCCTTCTCCTACACAGGTGGGGAGAAAGGGAACGCCCCTCGCCCCGTTCACGCGGGAGAGGGGCAGGGCGACCAGAGGCTGCACGGGGTGAGGGGGAATGTCTTGCAAATCAATCTGACTCCCGCCGAAACGACGCATCTCGACGGCGACCGGCTGTATCTGGCGGGGCTGGCGGGCAGCGAGCAGGTCGGCGTCGCCCAACTGACGCGCATCATCGACCGCTGGGCGCTGGTGACGCACGAAATTCACGACCTGCCCCGGCGCGCGCTCCCTGACCCGACGATAGCAGCCAGCGTCGATTTCGTCCTCAGCGAAGCCCGCTACGCGCAGAAACGCCGGTCATCGTAGGCTGCCTATGCTCGTCATCTACAGCGTCAATCCGGTGATCACGAACGAGGCGCTGAACCGGCTGTTCGCGGAGTCGTGGGCGGATCATCAGCCGGTCAATTTCGAGCCGATCCTCACGCGCAGCCTGGTCTACATCTGCGGCTATTTCGAACACCGGTTGGTCGGCTACGTCAACGTCGCCTGGGACGGCGGCAAGCACGCCTTCCTGCTCGACGTGACCGTGCATCCGAGCGCCCAGCGCAATGGTATCGGGCGCGAGCTTGTCCGCCGGGCGACGGAAGCCGCCCACGAGCGCGGTGTCGTCTGGCTGCACGTCGATTTCGAGCCGAGCCTGACCGAGTTCTATCGCGGCTGCGGCTTCACCCCCACCGATGCCGGTCTCATCCGCCTGCGCGAGTAACCCTTCGTATCTGTCTATCGCAGGGGCGAGGCATCGATGAGCCAGCGGCTCACAGCTTCGCCCGTCTTTATTTTCTTGGCGCGCTTGGCGTCTTGGCGGTTCAGGGATTTTCCTGATGCCACGCCGCCAGCAGCTCGGCTTCGCGCTCCGGCTTCATGCCGACTTTCAGCTCGCTGCCCGCGCCTTTCCACGCCAGCGTGTCGCGCGCGGTGTCGAGCGCCGAACAGAATGTCAGCCCGGCGTTGACCGCCCGCTGGTTGCTGACGGCGAAGATGTTCTCGTGGGGCGCGGGAACCCAGAAGGGCAGCTCGGCGCCGTTGGTTTCGTGCACCTGCAGGAATTCGTCGCTCACCCACGTATAAGTCGGCGTCGTCCCGGCTGCCGCGCGGCACGATTCCATCCACGCCGCCCACGTCAGCGGGCGCTCCGGTCCGGTCGCATTGAAGATGCCGCCCGCGTCCTGCTCCAGCAGATGCACCATCCACACGCCCATATCCCGCGCGTCGATCATCTGCACCGGGCGATCCGGCGCGCCCGGCACGAGGATTTCGCCGTCCCGCGCCGCCCGCAGCAGCCAGTAGGGGTAGCGGTCGGTCGGGTCGTACGGACCGACGATCATGCCGGGGCGCACGATCAGCGACCGTTCGCCGTAAATTTTCTCGACGACCTGCTCGCACAGCACTTTCAGCCCGCCGTAAGTCTCGCCCGTGATCTGTTCGACCGTCGGGTCTGCCAGCGTTTGCAGCGGCGCATCTTCGTCCGCGCCCGGCTCCGGCACGTCCTCGTAGACCGAAATGGTCGAGATGAACAGGTAGCGGCTCACCTTGTCGGCGAGCAGTTCCGCCGACTGGCGCACGATGCGCGGCAGGTAGCCGCAGGTATCAACCACCGCGTCCCAGCGACCGCCTTCCAGCGCCGACAGATCGCCGTCACGGTCGCCGCGCAGGTTCTCGACGTTTGGGTAGAGGTCGGCGTTGCTCTGCCCCCGGTTGAACAGCGTAACCTGATGCCCGCGCGCCAGCGCCGCATCGACAAAATGCCGCCCCACGAACCGCGTCCCGCCGATCACCAGAATCTTCATCGCCTATCCCTTGAATTTTTTCGAACGTATGAAGAAAATCTACTGAATGCGCCGCCGCCTGTCAACAGTCCGCGCGCTGGCGTAGAATCCATCCCCATACCATAATTCGAGTATTGTCGTCGGGCAGCCGCATGGCGGGCGGCTTCAATGCGGCTTAATGGATCGACGCTGTACACGCTTGAGGGACACTGTACATGATTGCAATGCAGATACCATACGTCAGCCAGTGGGATGAGACGGCGCATCTCGCACGCGGCGACTGCGGCATCGTCGCCGCCTGCATGATCGCCCTGTGGCGCGGAATCCAGACCACCCCCGACCAGATGCTCAAAGAGGCGAAGCTCCCGGTGGGGCGGCTGGTCTATGACTTCCCGGACGTGATTCGCGCCGCGAAAGCCGTCGGGCTGGAGCTGGAATACCATTACCCGGCGACGTGGAACGTTATTCAGGCGGAACTGAAAGCCGGACGCCCGGTGCTCCCGCTGCTGAAGTACAACCTGATCGGCGGCAATCAGGACAGCTTCGGCGGCGCGCATTTCTGGACGTGCATCGGCTACGACGACGAAAACGTCTACGTGAACGACCCCGACTGGTGGGGTAACCTGCGCGAAAAAGGGGCGATGCGCAAAATCCCGCTGACGCAGTTCAAGAAGGCGATCGGTCCGGCGCTGCTTGCGACCGGCAACCAGCCGTACCAGTCAATTTTCATGGTTCCCGACGACCCGGCAGCGCGCCGCAAGTCTTACCCGAAGATTCCATAGGGCGTTTGCTTCCCAAGCAAAATGTCGTAGGGCACGATATATCGTGCCCCCATTTATTTCCACATTAATCGTTTGAATCGAATGTTTACTTGCCGCTGCCGTTGCCATTCCTATCGAGGGCGACCGGCAGCGTGAAGGCGAAGATGCTGCCGCCCGTTGGGTTGTTATCCACCCAGATGCGCCCGCCATGCGTCTCGGTGACCAGCCGGCAGAAGGTCAAGCCCAGCCCGGTGCCGCGCCGCGCGCCCTGCCGCCCGCGCACCTGCACGAAGCGGTCGAACAGGATCAGCTTGTACTCATCCGGCACGCCCGGTCCTGAATCCATCACGTCGATGCGGACGAAGCCCGGCGCGGCGTCTTCGGCGCCCGGCTCGTGCGCCCGCACGATCACCGTGCTGTGCGACGGGCTGAACTTGAGCGCGTTATCGACCAGATTCAGCAGCAACCGTTCCACTTTGTCGGCGTCGATATCCAGCAGTGGCATCTCGGCGCTGATCTCCGGCTTGATCGACACGTCGAGTTCCTGCGCGATCGGGCTGAGTTCGACGCACACGTTGTCCACCAGCGTGGCGAGTTCGGTCGGCTTGGGTTCAATCGCCAGCTCGCCGTTTTCCATGCGCGCCACGTCCAGCAGCGCGTCGACCCGGCTCAGCAGCTTGCGGATGGCGCGGCGGCTGGAGTCGGTGGTCGTTTCGACCAGCGGGCGGAATTCGCTGTCCTTCGGCGTCAGGTCGCTCAGCAGCTTCAGGCTGGTCGTGACCGCCGTCAGCGGGCTGCGCAGGTCGTGGATGAGCATCTGCGACACTTCCTCGCGCGTCTTCGCCAGCTTCATTTCCTCGGTCTCGTCGTAGAAGACCAGCAGCACGCCCAACGGCTGCTCGCTCTCGTCGTACACCGGGAAAATCTGCCGCTCGACGAAGCGCGGGTCGTCGTCGCCCACGCTGAACACCTTCGGCTCGCGGGCTGCCAGCCCGCCCGGCGCGCGCAGCTCCTTCACCAGCCGGTGCAGTTCGCTGCCCGTGCGGAAGCCCAGCCGCTCGGCGAAATCCGGTTCTTCGAGCAGTTGATCGAGCGACCGCCGGATGAGCGTTTCCGCCTGCAAGCCCATCAGGTCAACGCGCGGGTTCGCCAGCACGACTTCGCCCACCGTATTGATCAGGATGATCCCTTCCGTGACCGTGTTCAGGATCACCTGCATCCGGTCGCGGGATTCGGCGACCTTGCGGAACAGCCGCGCGTTTTCGATGGCGATGATCGCCTGGTTGGCAAGCTGCTGCACGAAATAGGTGTCTTCTTCGGTGAAGCCGTTCAGCCGGTCGCTTTCCAGCGTGATCACCCCGGCGACCGCTTCATTCCACATGATCGGCGACGAAAGCTGCGAGCGCGTGCTTGCCACCAGCGCCAGATACTTCGGCTCGGTTTGCACGTCGCCCACCCGGACGGTGCTGCATGTGCGCGTCGCCACGCCGGTGATGCCTTGCCTGATGAGGTCGAGACCCTTGCCGATTGCGCCGGGGGGATAGCCGCTGACCGACGTATGCTCGACTTCCCCGCCTTCGCCGATCAACAGGATGGCGGCAGCGTTCGCTCCGGTCACCTGCAGCGCATACTCCACCACCAGATCGCAGATTGCCCGCACTTCGAGCGTCGCCGTCAGGTGATGCCCGATATTCCCCAGCGCCAGAAGCTGCCCGACGCGCTTTTCCAGCGCCTCGTCGGTGATCTCGTACAGCCGCGCGTTGCTGATCGCCTGCGCCGACTGTTTGGCGAACGTCCGCAGCAGTTCCAGCAGGTCGGCGCTGAAGTCGGTCGGCTCGTCGTAGTAGATCACCAGCACGCCGAGCGGCACATTCTGGTACGAAAGCGGCAGTTCGATCCACGCGGCGATGTCTTCCGCCGCCATCACCTCGCCGAGCGCCGGGGCGTCACGCTCGACGCTGCCGACCAGCACCGAGTCCTCGAAGTCGCGCCCGTCTTCCGCGATCAGCGGGGCGGGCGGCTTGGCGTGAAAAGTGTCGCTCAGCCCGGCGGCGCGCACCAGCGACAGCGTATCTTCGCGGAACAGGTACATGGCGACCGCCGACGCGTTGCTGATGGTCGACGCCGACGAGATCACCGTGTCGATCACCGTCTCCGGCGAGAGCGTGTCGGTCAGCAGCGCCAGCAGCCGGTTGAGCGTCGCCAGTTGGCTGACCTGCTCCTGCTGGTTACGGACGATCTGCTGGTCGGCGGATGTGCTGATCGCCTGAATCTGCATACGCTGGCTGCGAATCGCGCCGCGCCGCCGCAGCAGGATCAAGCCCAGACTGCCCAGATAGATGAAGAACGGCAGCAGCCCCAGTTCGGTCAAAATCATCGCGCCCAGCGCCGCGAACGGGATCGGCAGCAGCACGATCAGCGCGTATTCCAGCGCGCTGGCGCGAAATTCGCTTAGCAGCTTCCCCGCGAGCCACTGTTCCAGCGCGAACAGCCCGAAGTAGATCGCGCCGTAGACCACGCCGTAGACCAGCACCGCCGTCAGGTTCGCGTCATCCAGGACGCCGAGCGGCAGGTCACCGTGATACACCAGCCCGGCGGCGAAGAAGCTCAGCGTCATCCGCACCGCGACGAGAATCACGTCCGGCGTCGTCGCGTTGGCGTCCTGGCGCAGCGCGAACGCCAGTTGTCCCAGCGCGCTCGCCAGCGCGATGATCCACAGGCTTGCCGCGAACGCCTCGTGCGGGAGCGACAGCAGCGCCAGCATCCCAACGCCGTGCGCCGGGCTGAGTTCGCCGTCGATCATGCCGAAGTGCAGCGCCAGCGCCACCAGTACGCCGTAAATGACCAGCAGCCCACCGTTGCTGACCAGCACGTCACGGCTGGGCAGGTTGAGTACCAGCACGACCAGCGCCGCGATGCCCAGCACCGCGGTGATCAGTCGATTGTCCGGTCGTTGTTTCCTAACCACGCAGAATCCGTTCCTTGATCCGTTCTTAATATAGCAGAGTTTTACGTCGCAATCGGTAAGCTGATATTGAAACACGCGCCGGGCAGCGTTTTGGCTTCGTCTACCCAGATGCGCCCGCCGTGCGCTTCGACCGCCAGCTTGCAGAATGTCAGCCCCAGCCCTGTGCCTTTGGAGCCGCGCAGCGGCTTGTTCTTCTTGCTCTGGCGGTACTGCTCGAAAATCTGATCGCGCTCGTCCGCCGGGATGCCCGGTCCGCTGTCGGCGATTTGCAGTGTCAGCCGGTGATCCTTGAACTGGCAGGCGATCAGCACTTTGCCGCTGGTCGGCGTGAAGCGCACCGCGTTATCGATCAGGTTGACCAGCACCCGGCGCATCAAATCCTGGTCGACGTGCAGCTTCGGCAGGTCTCTGCCGAGCGCCACTTCGACCTCAATCTGCGCCTGATGGATCGAATTTTCCAGCGTTTGCCGCGCTTCCCCGACCAGGTCCGCCACCGCAATCGGCTGCGGGTTGATCGGGATGCGGCGGCTCTCCAGCCTGGCGATATCCAGCAGGCTGTTGATCAGCCGCATCAGGCTGTGCGCGCTTTCAAGCGACAGCCCCAGCACGCGCTCGCTCTCTTCCGGGAATTCCGCCACGCCCAGCTTGAGCGTCATGTCGATGCCGTTGATCACGGCGGTCAGCGGTCCGCGCAGGTCGTGGACTGCCATGTGCGTAATCTCGTCGCGGAAGTCCGCCAGCAGCCGCTGCTCGGTCATGTCGCGCAGCACCAGCAGCCGCCCGATCACCCGGCTCTTGCCGTCGATCACTGGCGAGCCGATCTCCTCGATGTAGTATTTCTTGCCGTCGTTGGTCTGCTCGAACTGCCGCCGCGTGATGCGGTTCGGCTCCAGCCGAAGCTGCCGCGCCAGCTCGGTGAGCTGCGAGCGCGAATAGCCCAAGCCGTTCAGCTCGTTGTCTTTCATCAGGTTGAACAACATGTCGACGAAGTGCTTGCCCAGAAACGGCTCTTTGTCGATGCCCAGCAGCCGTTCCGCCGCCGGGTTGCACTCGATCAGCTTGCCTTCGCGGTCGAACAGCAGCACGCCGTCGCGCGCCGAATTGATCGTCACCCGCAGCCGCTCGCTGACGGCGCGCATGTGCTCGTGCAGTTCGACGGTATTCAGGTGGGCGACTGTCTGGCTGGCGAGCAGTATCAGCGTGTTCAGTTCGCGGCGGCGCAGAATATGCTGCTCGATGAACGTCACGGCGAGGATTTCGTTCATCTCGCCTTCGCGTTCAATCGGCACGCCGACGCTGATGACCGGCTGGCGGATGACTTCCAGCGTGCCGCTCGCTGCCGTCTTTTCGGCGGCTTCCTGCGTCAGCCGGTTCTCGGTCTGCGAACGGCTGAAGCGGTCGCGGTGCAGGCTGACGATCTGGTCAAGCTGCTCGCCTTTGCAGCGATACAGCGCCACTTCCTGCACGCCCAGCAGGTCGCGGGTCGTTTCCATGACTGCCTGCGCCACCGCATCGCGGTCGCTCGACCCGGCGAGCCGCAGCGTCAGCATTCGGATCTGGCTCAGCGTGTTGATCTGGTACTGCTGCTCGTCGAGCAGTTGGGCCTTGTGCAGGCTGATGGCGGCGGGCACGGCGATCTGGCTCAGCAGGTCGGCGTCGGTCTTGCTCAGCGTCTTGTGGTTGGCGACGCACAGCACACCGATCACCAGATATTCGTGCCGCAGCACCACCGCGACGGCGGTTCGGTCGCGGTTGAACATCGTCCGCCCCTGCTGAAGCACCTGCTCGATCAGCGTGTTGCCGGTGTGGTTGCGGTGGAACATCTGCACCGTTTCCTGCCCCTGCCGAAGCTGGATCGTCATGAAGTGATCGACCTCGACCGGCATGGCAAGCGTGGCGACCTGACCGCCGGTTGCTTTCAGCGCCGCGTTCAGCACGATATTGGCGACCTGACCGATGCTCAGCGAACTGGACAACTGGCGCGTCACGCTGGCGACGACCGCCGGGCGCTGGACGGGGCGCGCGCGCGGCACGGGAACCCGCACCGGCGTATCGAGCGAGAACACCAGCAGCACCAGCAGGGCGATCAGCGATACCCCGGCGATCAGTGGGAAATTCAGCAGGACAGCGAGCAGCGTCAACACCGCGAGGATCACGCGGCTCCAGAACATGAATCGGGAGCGGGGTGAACGTATGTCGGGGATTCGAGAACCCAATTCCGGGTTGCCGCTGCTCATGGACACAGGAACTCGCGCTACGTCGTTACAGAATCGTTCCGGTTTATAGCAGTGTACTCCCATATTTCGATCTCAAGCATTCATCGTTCATTGTCCTGCGGCTGGGGCATTCGCTGACGCTGTTTTCCCTTGCCGGGACAGCGCGTACGCCCCGCCCGCCAGCCCGACCAGCAGCCAGTATGCCCATGTGAACCGGTCGAACAGGGTGATGGCGTCGGCTGCGCCGAAGACCGTGTGCGCCAGCAGACCCGCGCCGGCGGACAGCGCCACGACTCGCACCAGCGGGTCGCCGTCACGCCATGCCCGCCAGATGATCACCCCCAGCACGATATGCCAGCCGACGAACAGGATCATCCCCGGAATACCGGTGTCCGCCCCCACCTGAAGCAGTTCGTTGTGCGCGTGCGGCACGACGTTCATCGCAAAATCGGGGACGGGATAGTCCTCGCGCACCTGCCGCGCCCGGAACTGGTTGATACCGACGCCCGTCAAGGGGTAATCCCGGATGATGGCGAGCGCCGCGCCCCAGATCACCGGTCGCTGGACGAAGCTGGCTTCGTCGCGCTCGGTCAGCTCGGACTGCGGCGAGGACGAGGCGAACACGCCCAGCACGATCCCCACTTCCACGACGCAGAACACCAGCAGCAGCGCGAATGTGATCAACCGCCAGCGCCAGTTACGGATCACCAGCGCTGCCAGCAGCCCCAGCGCGCACACCACCCCGATGATCGCCAGCCGGCTCTGCCCCAGAACCAGCGCCAGCACGAGCATGACGAACGCCGCGCTAGCGATGCTTAGCCGGAGCGGGGCTGCGCGTGGGGCGCGCAGATCGTAAAAGACGATGCCCGCCGCCAGCGGCGCGAAAAATGCCATTGCTCCGCCGACCTCGTTCACATTGAAGCCGCCCTCGGCGCCGGGAAAGCCGCGAACCTGTGGAATGGACTGGATCAAGAACTGTAGTTGCGAGGATTTTTCCGGGACGTACTGCGCTGCGGTCAGCCCCAAAAAGCCGACGAGCGCCGCCAGTCCCAGCGCCGCCAGCAGCGCGCCCTGAATCCGTCCGTGTTCCGAAATCAGGCTGGCGAGGCTCAGCGCGAGGACGACGCCCATAATCGGTCGCCCGACCACGTACCAGCCCCACGAGTAAGGTGGGGCAGCCGGGTCCTGCATCGCCACCGCAGTATTGACGATGCACACGATCACGAACAGGTACAGCAGCGGATTGAGGGCGATATTCACCCACAATCGGCGGTACAGAATCACCCGCGCGATCAGGGGAATCAGCAGGAGCGGCAGAAAATTGACGCGGGCTGGGTTGTCGAACCAGAACGCGCCGGCAACTACCCCCAGTATTAGGGGTTCCACGCGCAAAACGATGGTTGCAGGAATTCGCATTCTGTGCCCTAATTGATTGAGCATTTATACACAAAAGCGCGCAACGTCTGTAAAATTGTTTGTAATAGACAAAGTTTTACTTATTTGTGCAGGATAGACTTATTGTAGCGGCGGGCTGAAGTGCGCTGGAAGGCACAGCACGCTACAGTTTGCGCAGAGAGGCAGCGAAAATGCTCGTTCACGAGGTCACTCACGTCTCCCTGGATTCATTCCGGCAAAGGAGCGATGGCAAGAAAATCGTCCTGATCTACCCTTGGACAAATTACCGCAATCTGTTCCTCTCTTACTTCCTCTCCAGTGCAAAAGAAGGCTTGCTTTACTACCGGGTCAGCGATGAGCAGGTTGCGCTCAGCGAATGGCTCGGCGGCTTGGTCGAAGAGTTTCAGTCGGTGCTTGGTAATTTCGGACATAATTTACAACAGGCTTTGGCGGAAGGCAAACCCGCCGCCATCGGCGAAGCGCTCGCCGCCGACCTCGCCGCGTACAGCAGCGAGCCGCTGATCCTGTTCATCGACGAATTGGACCGCGTGGCGATGGACGCCGACTTCAACCAGTTCGTCCGCTCGCTCGTCGGCGCGCTGTCCGACAACGCGCAGATCGCCTTCAGCAGCCGCCTGCTCACCTACCAGCCCTGGTACGATATGGTCGCGCGCAGCGAAGCCATCGTCCTGGGAACTGACCAGCGCCGCGACGATATGATGTTCACCGTCGAGCAGATGCCCAAGCCGCAGCTTGAGGTCTACGCCTTCGGCAGAGGGCACGCGCTCGTCAACGGCTTGCCCATCACCAACTGGGACGGCGCGCTGCCCCGGAATTTGTTCTTCTTCTTCATGGATCACCCGCTCGTCACCCGTGACGAGATTTTCGAAACCTTCTGGCCCGATCTATCGGTCAAGGAAGCCACCAACGTCTTCCATGTGACCAAGCGCAAGATCACCGAGCGCATCAGCATGAAGATCGACGAGACCAGCAGCTTCGAACTCACGCAGTACAACAGCGGCTTCTACATGCCCGGCGACAAAGTCATCCGGCATTACGACGTTGGCGATTTTCAGGAAGCGGTCGATAAAGCGCTGGTCGCCGCCAGCGAAAAAGAAGAAGTCGCCCTGCTCGCGCGGGCAATCGACATCTACAAAGCGCCGTTCCTGCAAACCATCGAAATGAAGTGGGTGGTTGACCGCCGCAATAACCTGCGCCAGCTTTACGCCCAGTCGCTGATTGGCATGGGGCGCATCTATGCCCGGCGCGGCGAAGCCCAGCGCGCCATCGGCTTCTTCACGCGCGCGCTCAAGGAGACGCCGGAGCGTGAGGACATACACCGCAACGTGATGAGCCTGTACCAGAATATGGGGATGCTGGACGACGCCGTGATGCAGTACCGCAAGCTCGAACAGATTCTCGGCGACACGCTCAGGATTTCGCCGTCGCGCGAAACCCGCGAGCTGTACGAGCAGATCGAGGAAAAGCGCCGCTAGCGCGAATAAGTCCACAACGGCGCGAACCCCCGCCAGGGGAGCGCGCCGCGCAGCGAACAGTCTCCCGGAACGGCGATGCGCAGCCACAGTGCCCGCGCATCGCCGTTGATGTTGATCAGACTTTGGTTCCGCTCCAGCACCGCTGCGATGGACACCTCTCCGCGCTCCCAGAAAATCACCGTGCTGCGCTCCGGCTCGCCGCCGGTGCTCAGCAGGATGCAGTCCGGCGTGCCGAGTTCGGTTATCACCGCCGCGAGCGGCAGCACCGCGTTGAGACGTATCTCGCCGACCAATCCCCGTTCATAACGGATCAGCCCGGTAAGCCGCTGGGATGGTATCGTTGCCCAGAAATTGAGCGCCGAACCGCTGGCGATCATATGCCGATCGAGCTGGGGTACGTTCTCCACCAGAAGCGGGTAGATGCCGTCGAACGGCGTCACGCCCGGCGTGATCCCGGCGTAACACGGCAGGATGCAGGCGCCGAAGCCGAACGCCTGCCACGCGGAAGACACGTCCACCCGCCGCCCGCTGAATACCGGCATGACCGCGCACAGCGCCAGAATCAGCGGCAGCAGGCGCGCCAGCAGGCGAAACAGGGCAATCAGCAGCATAATCGGGTCATCACGGCGCGCCCGTCACATTCGCCGCCTGCAGGTAGTCGCGCAGTGGCGTGAAGCCCCGCCAGCGGACGGCGCTGCTCTGCTCGCACTCCGACGGATCCGCCGGATGCATCCACACGGCGGGCACGCGCGCGTTCAGGTCGAAGCTGCGGCTGTCGCCCTGCAGCACCGCGCCGATCGAGACCTGCCGCCGCGTCCAGAAAATCGTCGCCCGCCGCGATGAGGCGTTGTTCACGGGGATGAGGCAGTCCGGCATCCCCAGGGTGGCGATCAGATGATCCAGCGGCAGCGGCAACGTCAGGTGGATTTCGTCCACCACCCCTGAAATCTGCCGCGTGAAGCCGGCAAGCTCGTAATCCGGGGTCGATGCCCAGAAGTGGACGACCGTCCCGCTGTTGAACATCCGGTTCTGGATGATCGGGATATTCCGGCGCAGCAGCGAGGGTGACTGCTGGAAGGGCGTTCGCCCCGGCGTGATCCCGGCGAAACAGGGCAGGTCGCAAATCGTGAAGCCGAAGTTCTCCCAGGCTTCGTCGGCGGGCAGCGAGCGCCCGCCCGCCGACGGCACGACCGCGCACAGCACGGCGATCAGCGGCAGGAGTCGCAGGGATAGACGTGAAAATAACATCAGCAGCATGGTTGCATGTTAGCACGATTCCGCCAAGCCGCTATAATTCCTGACAACGACAGATGAAAGTTAAAAGTGGAAAGTTAAAAGTCGTGGGCTTGAAGCGGGTTGTTTTCACTTTTAACTTGCGACTTTCAACTTTTAACTGACGATGACCGACCAAACCTTCCGCACCGACAAAGCGCCGCCCGACCATACCGGCATGACCATCGCCGCCGTCGTGATGATGATCGCCGGGTGGGGCGGGCTGTATTATCTGGTGACGACGCAGGTTCCGCGCGTCGGGCAGCGCTGGCTGTTCTTCCTGCTGGTGCAGGTCGCCGTCTCGGCGACGACCATGCCGTTTCTGCGCTACGTCAACGTGCGCATCACGCCCGCCAGCCGCATGATTCCCCCCAGCGGCGTGATCGTTCGCCAGTCGGTGTGGCTGGGGCTGTTCGTCGTCACCTGCCTGTGGCTGCAATTCCCGCGCGTGCTCACCGTGCCGATGATCTTCTTCCTCGCGCTGGCGTTCATCGTGATCGAAGTGTTCCTGCGCTCGCGGGAAATCCCGAATGAGCACGTCGACGAATAGTCAGACGACGAACAGCCTGCTGCGCGCGCTCCCCTCAGTCGATGTCCTGATCACCAGCGCGGGCGGCGCGGCGCTGGCGGCGCGGTACGGGCGCGCGGCGGCGCTCGACGCCCTGCGCGCGGCGCTCGATTCGGCGCGGGCGTCCCTGCTTGACGGCGCGGAAATTCCCGCCGATGCCGGTGCGCTGCTCGACGCGGCGGCGGCGGCGCTGCATCGGGTGTTTCGCCCGTCGCTGCGTCCGGTCATCAACGCCACCGGCATCATCCTGCACACCAATCTCGGCAGAGCGCCGCTGTCTGAATCGGCACAGCGCGCCATGCTCGATGTGGCGGCGAATTACAGCACGCTCGAATTCGACCTCGATTCCGGCAAGCGCGGCAGTCGACTGCTGCACCCCGAAGCGGCGCTGTGCGCGGTCACCGGGGCGGAGGCGGCGCTGGTCGTCAACAACAATGCTGCCGCCCTGCTGCTGATCCTGTCGGCGTTCGCGCACGGGCGCGAAGTCATCATCAGCCGGGGGCAGTTGGTCGAGATCGGCGGCGGCTTCCGCATCCCCGATGTGCTGCTCCAGAGCGGCGCGAAGCTGGTCGAAGTCGGCACGACCAACCGCACCCGCCCCGCCGACTACCAGCGCGCCGTCACGCCCGAAACCGCGCTGATCCTGCGTGCCCACGCCTCCAACTTCAAACAGATCGGCTTCGTCGAATCCGCGCCGCTGGACGCGCTGGCGCAGATTGCCCATAAACACAATCTGCTGCTGGTCGATGACCTCGGCAGCGGCACGCTGATCGATACGACGCGCTACGGGTTGGCATACGAGCCGCTGGTGCAGGACAGCCTGGCGGCAGGCGTCGATCTGGTCGCCTTCAGCGGCGATAAGCTGCTCGGCGGACCGCAGGCGGGCATCATCCTCGGCAAAAAGCCGCTGATCCACGCGCTCAAGCGCCACGCGCTCGCTCGCGCCATTCGCGCCGACAAGCTGTGCCTCGCCGCGCTGGTCGCCACGCTCGATCACTACCGTCGGGGCGATGCCGCCGAACACATCCCCATCTGGCGCATGATCGCCCGCCCGCTGCCGGAAATTCAGGCGCTGGCAGAGTCGTGGGCGCAGGCGCTTGACGGCGCGGTCATCCCCGGCGAATCGGCGGTAGGCGGCGGCAGTCTGCCCGGCGCGACCCTGCCGACGGCGCTGCTCGCGCTCGATGTGCCGGGCGCCGATGCTTTTTGTGCCGCCCTGCGCGCGGGCGATCTGCCGGTGATTGCCCGCATCCGCGACGGGCGCGTACTGCTCGACCCGCGCACGGTGCTGCCGGGGCAGGAAGACGAGTTGCTGGCGGCGCTGCGCCGCGCGTTATCCTCTACTCTCGCTCTCGACTCAAAGGACAGCTCATGAAATCCGATCTCGACAGGCTGATGGAAGCGCGCAATCTCGACGTGCTGCTCGTCTGCGGTGACGAACACGCCAACCCGCCGCGCTATTACCTGACCAACGGCGTCGCCGTCACCGGCGGCTACGTCCTCAAAAAGCGCGGCAGCAGCCCGGTGCTGATCGTCAATCCGATGGAGATCGAGGAAGCCTCGCGCAGCGGCTTGGAAGTCCACTCCTACCACGATTACGGCTGGGGCGAACTCGTCCAGCAGATGCAGGGCGACCTGCAGAAGGCGACGGTCGTTTACTGGAAGCGGCTGCTGCAAAGCGTCGGCTGCGAAAGTGGCAAAGTCGGCGTCTACGGCGCAGGCGAAATCCACAAGTATTTCGAGCTGGTGAGCCGTGTCGCTGATGAATACCCCGAATACGAATTCGTCGGCGAGATGGGCATGACCCTGTTCGACGAGGCTTACGTCACGAAGGACGCCGACGAGATCGCCCGCATCCGCTCGGTCGCCGAGCGCACCAGCGCCGTCTGGCAGGCGACGTGGGATTTTATCGCCGGGCATCGCGCTGAAGGCGAAACCGTCGTCAAGCAGGACGGCTCGCCGCTGACCATCGGCGACGTGAAACGCTTCGTTCGCCGCGCGCTGCTCGACCGCGACCTGGAAGACGACGCCATGATCTGCGCGCAAGGGCGCGACGGCGGCTTTCCGCACAGCCGGGGCGAAGCCGACATGCCGCTCGAACTGGGCAAGGCGATTGTGTTCGACCTGTTCCCGCGCGAACTCGGCGGCGGCTACTACCACGACAGCACCCGCACCTGGTCCATCGGCTACGCCACGCCTGAAGTCGAGGAAGCCTACCAGCAGGTGATGGATGCCTTCGACGTGGCGGTCGACAACTTCCGCCCGAACATCCCGGCGCGCGTGCTGCAGGAAGCCGTGCAGGATTATTTCGAGCGCAAGGGACACGCGACCACCCGCAGCAATCCGTCGACCAGCGTCGGCTACGTCCACAGCCTCGGTCACGGTGTCGGGCTGAACATCCACGAGCGACCGAGCATCGGGCATCTCTCCAAAGACACGCTCCAGCCCGGCAATGTCATCAGCATCGAGCCGGGGCTGTACTACCCGGATCGCGGCTTCGGGATGCGCATCGAAGACCTGTGCTACGTCGATGCGTCCGGCACGCTCGTCACCCTGACCGATTTCCACAAGGAGCTGGTGCTGCCTCTGCGGGGATAACCGCGTGCGAAAGTTGTGATCTTAATGCACAATAGGCGAAGGGTTTGAGCTTATAATAAAGTAGGGTTTGATTCTTGTGAGACTTGCATGTTGAACGCCAGCCCCGATCTTGTCGACCACCCGGAACGCCTCAGTTCGCTGCGGCAGTTGAACCTGCTGGATACCCCGGCGGAGCCGGCGTTTGACCGGCTGACGCAGCTTGCCTGTCACATCCTCGCCACGCCGATTGCCGTCATTTCGCTGCTGGATGACGACCGCGAGTTCATCAAAAGTCAGGTTGGGCTGGGCGAACCCTGGGCGACGCAGCGCGAATTCCCGCTTGATCATTCCTATTGCCAGCACGTCGTCGCCGCTCGCAGCGCGCTGTTCATCGGCGACACGCACCGTCACCCGCAGGTTCACGACAACCGCCTGACGCTGGAGCTTGGCGCGGCTGCCTTCGCCGGCATTCCGCTGGCGCTGCCCGACGGTGTGGTCGTCGGCGCGTTCAGCGTGTTCGATATGCAGCCGCGCATCTGGACAGATGACGAAATCGCCGCCCTGACCGAAATCGCCGCCGCCGCTTCGACCGAGATCGCCCTGCGCAGCGAGCAGACAGCCCGCGCCGCCGCCGAACAGGCGCTCGGCAAAGCTGAATCGGCGCTGGAGCACACCCGCCAGCGCCTCACGCTGCTGCGCCGCATTCAGGTAGAACTCAGCGAGACGCTCGATCTCGACAGCGTGCTGACGATTGCGATGGATACCGCCCAACGCGCGTCCGGCGCCGAGCACGGCTTCATCGGCTTGCTCGAAGGCGAGCAGCTTCGTCTGGTTCACGCCGTCGGCAGCTACGTCACCGGCTCGGTTTGGCGTTCCGATACCGGCATAATCGGGCGCGCGCTCCAGACCGGCGAGCCACAGCTTATCCTCGATGCCGACGCCAACCCCGACGTGGTTCACGATATCCCCGGCGTCAAGGCGCAGATGGCGATCCCGCTTGTCCACCGCGATCACCTGATCGGCGTCATCAACCTGAAGACCGCCCGCTCCAAGCTGTTCACGCAGGAAGCGTTCGAATTTCTGGGCACGGTCGCCAGCCACATCACCGTTGCCATCGACAACGCCCAGCTTTATCAGGTTTCGCAGCAGCAGCTTGAAGAACTGCACCTGCTCTACATGCGCGTCAGCGAACTCGAACAGCTCAAGACCGACATGATCCGCATCGCCGCCCACGACCTGCGCAATCCGCTCGGCGTCGTCAAGGCGTCCGCCGAATTGATGCTCGAAGACGACTCGCTCACCGTCGAGCAGCGCGACTTCCTCGGCTCGATTCAGGAAGCCGGGAACAAGATGATCAAGATCATCAACGATATCCTGTCGCTGCAGCGCATCGAGACGATGCAGACCGGCAAGCACCGCGACCACATCGACCTGAACCAGTTGATCCGGTCGGTGTTCACCGGTAACGAGCCGCGCGCCCAGAAGAAAGCGCAGGAATACCGGCTCGTGCTGCCCGAAGAAAGTATCCTGGTCTACGCCGACGCGGCGCAAATGCGCGAGGCGTTGGACAACCTGATCGGCAATGCCATCAAATATACGCCCGGCGGCGGGGTGGTCATCGTGCGGGCGGAGCAGCAGGCGGATCGGATCGTGGTCGAGGTCGAAGATTCCGGCTTGGGCATCCCGGAAGATCAGCAGTCGCGCTTATTCCAGCCGTTCTTCCGTGCCAGCAACGCACGCGCTTCCAAAATTGAGGGGACGGGCTTGGGGCTGCACCTGGTCAAGAACATCATCGAGCGGCACGGGGGCATGATGCGTTTCCGAAGCGCTCTGGGCAAAGGCAGCGTCTTCGGTTTCGAAATGCCGCTCTGACGTCAGGGCAGTTGGGCTTCCAGGTGCATGTGCGTGCGCACCAGGTGGTAAGCATCCTCGACCGACGAGACGGTGAACACATGCTTCCCCAGCCCGGTCTGAAACGCCGCCTGGAAGATATTCATCAGGCGTTCCACCAGCACGTTGTGCGTCACGATAATCCGCAGGTCGCAGTTGGATGGATACGCGCCCAGCAGGTTGCGCATGTGCATGATTACGCCGCCCGCCGGCAGTGTATCCGCGTGGGTGAAGTCGAACAGCACATGCACGGTCTGGTCGCTGGCGCGCATCGCGTCGATAATCTCGCTGTTCGCCGAGTACAATTGTTCCCATGTCCAGCGGTCGTGAAGCGTGGTGCGAACGATGGATGTCTCGTTGGCGTCCCAATCAACGTGAATAGTCATCGCTGCCTCTGCTGTGTCGTCAGAATGAAAGTACTGGTTCGCTGCGTTCACGATCTTCCCCTGCCGCTTGACTTCTTCGAAGCCCTCGCGTGTCGGCGACGGCGCTCAAACTTCAACTACGCTGATCATAAAGGTAAAATTGAGCCAGACAACACAATCCTCGAAGATTTAGCAAAAATTTCATGTTTTTGACAGCTTTTCACAAATTCCCGAAACCAGCATAAATCTGCGCCTGTCTCCGATGCCGCCCCACTTTAGCCGTCGCTTAACAACCCCCGCGTTCCGAGTGGAAGGTGCTATAGTTAGGGAAAGCTGCTTACGCTCGCGAGTGAAAAGAGACACGATGACTGCTACACTGGGAACCCCCAAGAATCCGCTGCGCGTCGCGATTATTGGATCGGGTCCGTCGGCGTTCTACGCTGCCGAATATCTGCTGAAACAGCCCGATTTGACCGTCCAGCTTGACATGTTCGACCGCCTGCCGACGCCTTACGGGCTGGTGCGCGGCGGCGTCGCACCGGATCACCCCAAAATCAAGACGGTGACCAGGGTTTATGAACGTACAGCGCAGACGCCGGGTTTTCGCTTCTTCGGTCACGTGGCGTTCGGCAAAGACCTTTCCCACGACGATCTGATCGCCCATTATCACGCCATCATTTACGCCGTCGGCGCGCAGTCCGACCGGCACATGGGTATTCCCGGTGAAGACCTGCCCGGCAGCGACCCGGCGACCGAGTTCGTCGGCTGGTATAACGGGCACCCCGATTACCGCAATCTGTCGTTCGACCTGACCCAGACCAGTGTCGCCGTCGTCGGCAATGGCAACGTGGCGATGGACGTGGCGCGTATCCTCGCCAGCACCTACGACGAACTCGCCAGGACCGATATCGCCGATTACGCGCTCGAAGCGCTCAAAAACAGCCGCGTCCGCGACATTTACATGCTCGGTCGGCGCGGTCCGGCGCAAGCCGCCTTCACCAACCCCGAACTGAAGGAATTCGGCGAGCTTCAGGACGCCGAGTGCATCGTGCGCCCCGAAGATATCGAACTCGACTCGCTCAGCCAGACGTACATCCTCTCCGGCTCCGACCGCAACGCCGAGCGCAACGTCCAGACACTCCAGCGCTATTCGATGAACGGCAATCCCGGCAAGTCGCGCCGCATCCACATGCGCTTTCTGGTCTCGCCGACGAAGATTCTCGGCGATAAGGCGGTCGAAGCCATCGAAATCGTCCACAACGAGCTGTATCGCGCCGAAGACGGCTCGCTGCGCCCGCGCCCGACCGACAAGACCGAAACGCTGCCCGTCGGCTTGGTCTTCCGTTCGATTGGCTACAAGGGGCTGCCGCTGCCCGGCGTCCCGTTCGACCAGCGCCGGGGCGTGATTCCGAACGCGCAGGGGCGGATTGTCGACCCCGACCAGAATCGCACGCTTTACGGCGAATATGCTGTCGGCTGGATCAAGCGCGGACCGAGCGGCATCATCGGCACGAACAAGCCCGACGCGCAGGAGTCGGTCGATCAACTGCTGGCGGATTTCTCGGCGGGCAAGCTGCTCAGCCCGTCGTCGCCGTTGCCAGAGTCGCTGGAGGCGCTGCTCAGGGAACGCGGTGTCGATTTCATCACGTTTGATGACTGGCTCAAGCTGGATGCCATCGAGCAGGAGCGCGGCGCGGCGCAGAATCGCCCGCGCGTCAAGTTCACCACCGTCGAATCGATGCTCGACGCGATCCACAAAGCAAAGACCAGCGCGGACTGAGCCGCCAAACGAATGGTGATTATCCCTTGATGGTAGGGGCACGACGTGAGGGGTGGGGTCAAAGCAACCTTTTTTGACACCCTCATGTCGTGCCCCTACATTACCTGTCACAAAGGTATAATCGCAAAACGAATAATTTCACAGAGGCGCGTGC
>JADLHH010000040.1 GCA_020848855.1 Anaerolineae bacterium
ACTAGGCAGTGCGGCTATGGTAGTGTTTTTTGATTCCTGAAGCACAACAGTTTCACCCATCGTGAAAACTTCGTCGGCTGTAAGGTGATATTCACCACCGAGGTAATTGGTAAGGACGATATACGCTTTGTCCCCATCTTGTAGGAACTCAAGCAAATGCTGGACGACGGTCTCGCGTTGCGCAGCACCCCTAGATCGTGTGAGCGAAAACTGCCGAAACGAGTCGGCATTAAACTCACTGTCGACCATAAAGTGTTCCAGCGCCGCCAAATGATCGCTTTCCGGGTGCATTGTGATGCCCAAGCGAGTGCCTATCCGTCGGTAACTCTCAACTGCATTCCGGTAAATGGGGACAAAATCATTCTCGAAGTGCGAGATGTTCCAGTGTAGAGCGGTCTGCTGATACTGGTTGATCGCTCGCAGCTTGTCACGAACGTACGCCGCCGACATAAGCTGGCTGGTCACTTTGCCTTCACGGGTTAGATGTCGCCTCGCATCTTCGTACCACACTAGAATGACGAACACATTGAGTAGATTCATCAGCGAAAGCGTAATGACGTTGATGCGATCATTGTCGCCGCGAATCCCTTCGTCTTTGATCACTGGAATGATCGTGACACGCTTGGGCAAATGATAGGTATTGTAAACGCGGGCGTAAGGAAAAGATCGGGTTCGCTTTGGCGATACCCATTTCGAATACCCCAACGAATTTCCGTCGACATTGACAATGCCATATCCCTTCGCCGCATTGATGTCGAAATTATCGAGTTCGTACTCGGTCAGCGTAGGCGAAAGACAGGGCTGGTAGCTCAAATTACGGATGACGCCTTGAAGATTCAGCATCAGACACTCCAGCGCCGGGTTGTAAACGCTTCTCCATCATACTCGCTTTTCGGTTGCCCCTACGCCCCAAGCACGATAGGCGCTTGCCGAAAGGATTGCCTTGCTGCTGAGCGACTTCGTCTGGTCACAACCCGCTCGCGCTCAGTCCCGCAGCGAAAATTCCGCCCACAACGGGTAGTGATCCGAGATGCGGAACGAAAGCTGCAGCTTGGTGAGCTGTCGCGAACGCAGGGCAACCTTCTTGAAATCGAAGCTCCCGCTGCGAAGGTATTTCAGCGAGAGCTTGGGGATGTTGTGGTCGCCGGCGAACCACGCGATCTGGTCGTAGAACTTGTCCAGATTCACTTCGCCCGGCTCGGTGAAAATTGTGCGCGGCACGTCGTTCAAATCCATCGGCACGGTCAGTCCGGTGGACGTGAATGCTTCGAACAGGGGGCTGCCCCGGCGGTCGATGTTCATGTCGCCCAGCGCGATCAGGTTATGCCCCCATTCGTTGATCTCGCCCGCCCAGTCCGCCAGCCAGGTCGCGATCCCCTTGAGTTCCGGGACGCGCTGAGCGGCGTTGCCGTCTCCCCACAAAACATGCAGCGTGACGAGGATGAAGGTGTTGCCGGTGCAGTAGAAGCTGACGGCGTACGGCGTGCGCGCAAACTGCTCCTGAAGCGCGTTGGGATCGAGCTGGTTGGCTTCGAGTTCCTCTTTCGGGATGACCAGTTCGCACGCCAGACCGGAGAGGTTGACCTTGCGACGGTCAAACAGGTATGCCATTCGCTCGCCGCCGCCGGCATCGCCTTTGGTCACGTCGGTGAGCAGGAAGCTCCAGTGAGTCTTGAACGGCTCGATCTTGAACATGTGACGGAGCGCCTTGAGCGTCCCCTGAACTTCCTGCAGCGCGACCACGTCGAACCGCGAGATGATCTCGGCGATACAGCGCAGCGAATGCAGATCGCGCTTCGGCGTGTCGCTGTTGCTCGACACCCATTTTTCGGCTAGTCCGCCGAATTCACGAAGGTTCCAGGTGGCGATCAACAGGTTCTGATCGACGGTCTTGGGCGGCAGGTCGGCGTCGAGCGTGGCGCGCAGCTCAACCAGTTCAGCCTCGATTGCATCCGGTGGGGGATCGGTAATTGCTGGCATCGCATAGTCTCCCATGTTCCTTGTGGTAATCAATATTGTAGATAAAGCGACTATATCAACTGCTTACAATCGTATCATTTTCCTCGGACGGGTTGTAGCGACATATGTCATAACGTGATGCTTCCCGCGCAGGCTGCCGAACGCGGTTGACACCCCCCTCACCCCCAAGTACCATAGGCGCTTACCGAAAGGATTGCCATGCTGCTGAGCGATTTTGTCTGGTCACACAACCCGCGCGGGCTGCACGTCGAGCAGGCGTTTCAGTCCCCGCCGGATTACACCCACTGGACGACCCCGCGCATGGGCTGGGTCAAGCTGCTGGCGGCGGGCATCGAGTACGTCGACGACGCCGTCTACTTCCTCAACCACCACATCCCGCCGATCACCCGGCTGTATCTCGGCGCATACGGTGCGGGACCGTTCAGCCAGGGGCTGCAGGGCATCGTCAACAGTTTCGCGCTGGTGGGCGTCAAGTGGTTCGAGTTCTACAACGAGCCGAACCTCGGCGTTGAATGGCCCAATAACTTCAATCCGTCGTGGCAGGACATCAACAACTGTATCCGCCCGCTGATGGACAACTGGCTGCTGTTCGCCGAATACGTGATCAGCATCGGCTGCTACCCCGGCTTCATCCCGCTGGCGGAAAGCGTCGACTTCCGCTACGCCTCGGTGCCGTGGATGGACGCCTTCCTGAATTACCTGGCGGAGAACCATTACGAGCGCTTCCGCACGATTCTGGCGAACGGCTGCTGGTGCGCTACACACCCGTACATCGCCAACCATTTTTATCAGGAAGTCCCCGGCGGCGGCGCGCTCAGCAAGCGGGCGATGGGTGCGGAGCGCGCCAGCGAACCCGGCTGGCACTTCGAATACCCGTATGATCCGGTCTCGCAGGCGGCTGACCCCGGTCGCACGGTTTACGGCGGCACGGCACTCACGCCCTACGGCGACCCCAACGGCTTGCTGGCGATGGGCGGCATGTTCAACGAGCGCTGCGCCCAGTTATTCGGCGCGCAGGCTGTCCCGGTGATCGGCACCGAAGGCGGCATCTACCCGTTCCGCAACGAAGTCTTCCAGCAGGATAACCGCTACCCGTCCTACAACGAATCGTCGCAGGCGGAAGCCACCGTCGCCATGTTTGAATGGATCGCCCGGCAGGCGCCGCCCTGGTTCTTCGGTCTCACGCTCTGGAAAGAGGACGACTACTACCGCCCCGGCGAAGCGCCCGCCATCACCCGCCTGAGCCAAACGCCGGTGGTGTACAAGTACGTCCCGCCGCAGGAAGTCATGGGGTCGGGGCTGGCTCCGGCGACGCCCGTGCCCTACGGACCGGGACCGATTCACGGCGACCCGGACTTTCACATGATCATCCTCGGACCGGGGCTGGATTCGCGCTGGTTCTTCAACACGGCGCAGGCGTACTGGAATCTGTTCCGTCCGATGGTCACCACCCACAGCGAGCTGATCGACTACATCCCCAACACGCAGAGCCTCGCCGTCACCGTGATCGCCGCGCCTGACACGCTCGACCTGATGGAATCGCAGATCAAGGAGCGCTACGTCAACGTCCGCTTCGACCTGATCGTCGCCAACTCGCTGGAGACCGTCGCCGAGACGCTCAACCTGCGCGCCCGCATGAACGAACGCTTCGGTTGACCCGTGCAAACCGGCTTCCTTCCGTTTATCATTACGGGCGGTTGAGATGGGTATGGGTTGTGAATGAGTTCAGTCGTTAGCGGAATCTGGCGGCACAAATGGCGCTGGCTGGCGCTCGCCGCCGTGATCGTGTTTCTGCCCGTCGGCGTGATCGTCGCGCTGCGCGTATACAGCGCCTGGCAGGCGCGCGACTCGATCTACACGCTCGAAACCGTGCCGGATGCCCCGGTCGCCATCGTCTTCGGCGCGCAGATCATCGCCAACGAGCGCCCCAGCGCCATGCTGGCGGATCGCGTCAAAATGGCGGCGGAGTTGTATCGGGCGGGCAAAGTGCGGGCGCTGCTGCTCACCGGCGATAACAGCCTCGTCAACTACAACGAGCCGGAAGTCATGCGCCAGTACGCGCTGAATCTGGGCATCCCGGACGCCGCCATCACGCTCGACTACGCCGGCTTCCGCACCTACGATAGCTGCTACCGCGCCCGCGACATCTTCAAGGTCGGCAGCGCGATCCTCGTCACGCAGCGTTTTCATCTGGATCGCGCGCTGCTGATTTGCGACGGGCTGGGCATCGACGCGGTCGGCGTGGCGGCGGACGCCATGCGCCCGACCGGCTACTCTCAGCGCTCGCTGTTCTACAGCCAGGTGCGCGAATTTCCATCGACGGCGCTGTCGGTGTTCGACCTGCTGATCGGCTCGAAGCCGACGTTTCTGGGCGATCCGCTCCCGATATTAGCGGAAACAAGCTAGCCGAAAGGATTTCATCGATGTTTTCAGAACTCCCGAACGACGTGACCGACTTCCAGAACTGGGACTGGGCGCACATTGAACCGTATTTCGCGGCGCTTGAAGCCCGCGAACTGACCGACGCCAGCGTGGTCGAGTGGCTGACTGACTGGGCGAAGATCGGGCAGTTGGTGGACGAAAGCTACAGCCGGCTGTACGTCGGCACGACCGTCGATACGACCGACACCGCGACCGAGGAACGCTTCAACGCCTATCTGGAAAACGTCATGCAGCCTTTCAGCGTCGCGTCGCAGCGGCTGAAGGAGAAGCTGATCGCCAGCGGGCTGGAGCCGAGCGGCTATGCCATCCCGCTGCGCAACATCCGCACCGACGCCGAGCTTTTCCGCGAGGAAAACGTGCCGCTGTTCACGCAGGAGAGCAAATTCGGCACGGAGTACGACAAGATCGTCGGCGCGCAGACCGTCGAGTGGGACGGCGAGGAACGCACCGTCTCGCGGATGCGCCCCGTCTACCAGGAAAGCGACCGCGACCGCCGCGAGCGCGCCTGGATGCTGGTCGCCAACCGCCAGCTTGCCGACCGCGCCGCGCTCAACGAGCTGTGGCAGCAGTTCCTCAGGCTGCGGCTGGATATCGCCGCCAACGCCGACATGCCGGACTATCGCGCCTACCGCTGGCGCGAATTCCACCGTTTCGACTATACGCCCGACGACTGCCAGCGCTTCACCGACGCCATCGAGCAGGTGGTCGTCCCGGCGGCGCAGCGCGTGTATGAAAAGCGCCGCCAGCGGATCGGCATCGACACGCTGCGCCCCTGGGATTTGAATGTCGACCCGCTCAACCGCGAGCCGCTGCACCCCTTCACGCAGATCGATACGCTCAACAGCACCGCCGAGCGCATCTTCAGCAAGGTTGACCCGCAGTTGGGCAGCTACTTCCGCACCATGCAGCGCGAAAAGCTGCTCGACCTCGACAACCGCAAAGGCAAAGCGCCGGGCGGCTACTGCACCTATTTCTCGGTCGTCGAGCGCCCGTTCATCTTCATGAACGCCGTCGGGCTGCACGACGACGTGCAGACGCTGCTGCACGAAGGCGGGCACGCCTTCCATGCGTTCGAAACCGCGAAGCTGCCGCTCTACCAGCGCGCCCAGGCGCCGATTGAGTTCTGCGAAGTCGCGTCGATGGGCATGGAACATATCGCCGGGCGTTACCTCGCGGAGTCCGAAGGCGGCTTCTACAGCGCCGCCGACGCCGCCCGCGCCCGCGTCGAGCATCTCGAAAGCGACCTGCTGTTCTGGCCCTATATGGCGGTGGTCGATTCCTTCCAGCAGTGGGTATACACTCACTCGGACGACGCCATGAACCCCGACAACTGCGACACCCGCTGGGGCGAACTGTGGGATCGCTTCATGCGCGGCATCGACTACAGCGGTCTGGACGATATCAAGGTCACTGGCTGGCATCGCAAGCTGCACATCTTCCAGATTCCGTTCTACTATGTCGATTACGGCATCGCCCAGCTTGGCGCGGTGCAGGTCTGGCGCAACTCGCTGCGCGACCAGGCGAAAGCGGTCGGCGACTACCTGGGTGCGCTCGCTCTGGGCGGCACGGTCACGCTGCCGGAACTGTTCACCGCTGCCGGCGCGAAATTTGCGATGGACGCCGCCACGCTCGGCGAAGCCGTCGAGCTGATCGAGGCGACCTGCGCCCAACTCGATCCGGCATAATCCCCCCCGCACCCGAAGCGCAGCGCGAACCGGATGGTGATCGGTTCGCGCCGCGCTTTCGTTTTCCTCGTCTTCATTGCCCGCCCCAATTTGGCGGCTTACGAATTGTCGAAAATTCACACTTTCTTTATGGTCATAAGGGAATTGAGCAGGACTTTAGGTCTATACTATCACCAGAGTTAAGGTCAATTTCGTAAATTAACTCTGCCTTTATCCAGCCTCATTGCTTCGAACCGGTCGTACATGACACTGCGCCGCAAGACCATCCTGATTACGACGATTACCCTTATCGGGTTGATCCTGCTCCTGTACCTGACGCTGCGCGTGCTCATCCTGCAAAGCTACATCGGGCTGGAGCAGCAAACGATGCTGCGTAACCTCAACCGTGCGGGCAACAGCCTGCAGGATGCCATCGAGCGCCTGCAGTGGGCGATTTCCGACTGGGCGGCCTGGGACGATACCTACGCCTTCGTTCAGGGGGACAGCGCTGAATACATCGAAGCCAACCTGATGGACGACACCTTCTGGGCGCTGAAGGTGAACCTGATGATGTTCGTCAATGCTGCCAGCGAAGTTGTCTATGCCAAGATGGTCGACGTCGATGACGCGGAGCAGACACGGCTGCTGGCGGCTTTCGAAGAAACCGCCCGCGACGACAAGCGCTTTCTAAACCTGACGACCGGCACGCCCATCGCCGGATTCATGGTCGTCGGCGGAGAACCGATGATCGTCGTCTCGCACCCGATAATGCGCAGCGACGAGTCCGGTCCGCAGGCGGGGACGCTGATCTGGGCACGCCACCTGAACCAGCAGGAGCTGGCAGCCATATCGACCTCGCTGCGTCTGTCAATCGCCCTGTTCGACACCGCCTATTCTGACCTGCCCACCGACGTTACCCTGGCGCAGCAGTCGCTCTCGTCCGCCTCGCCCCAGATCGTCAACATAATGGACGACAACACGGTCGGCGGCTATGCGCTCCTCACGGACATTTACGACAACCCCGCCCTCATCCTGCGCGCCTCGCAGGGTCGTGAGATTTACTGGCAGGGGCAAGCGGCGCTGACTTATTTCCTGATCGCGCTGGTGGTCATCGGCATCGTCTTTGGGGTCGGCACGCTGCTGCTGGTGGACTGGCTGGTGCTGAGGCGGCTCACCCGGCTGAACGACCACGTGCGCCAGATAGGGATCAACGACGACTTTTCGATGCGCCTGCTGGTCGAAGGGCGGGACGAGCTGGCGCAGCTCGGCATCGCCATCAACGCCGTGCTTGGCGCGGTCGCGCATTCGCGGGCGGCGCTTCAGGAACTGAACGTCGAACTCGAACAGCGTGTGGCGGCGCGCACGACCCAGCTGGAACACCAGAAATCGCAGCTTCAGACGATTATGGACGCGATGGGCGAAGGGCTGGTCTACTGCGTCGACGGGCGCATCCAGTACGTGAACGATGCGTTCATCGACATGCTGGACTACCCGGTGCGCGACCTCGTCGGCATGTCGTTCGGGGCGCTCACCACTCATCCACACCAGATGGGACCAGCCCGGCGCTACGAAACCGCGCTCGTGCGGCAGGACGGCACGACCGTCAGCGTCGCCGTGACCTCGATGCCGGTGGACGTGTTCGACGACCACGAGCGCTGCGTGATCATCGTCCGCGACATCACCCAGGAACTGAAAGCCAAAGCCCAGAAAGAATACTTCTACGCCCGCGCCTCGCACGACCTGCGCTCGCCGCTGACCAGCATCATGACCCGGCTGTACCTGCTCGAAAAGAAGCCGGAACAGCTAGAGACGCACCTGAAGATCCTCAACCGCACCTCAGACCGTATGCTCCAGTTGGTCAACGACCTGCTGGACGTCTCGCGCGCCAACCAGAACGCGCTCGTCCTCAAGCGGCGCGACCTCGTGCTGCAAACCATCATCGATGAAGTGGTGGAAATTCAGCAGGCGGACGCCGAACAGCGGAATACCTGCCTGATGCTCGAACAGGACGAGACGCCGCTGCATGTGAATGTCGACCCGCTGCGCATAAATCAGGTGATCACTAATCTGGTCAGCAACGCCATCCAGTACACGCCGGAAGGCGGAACCATCATCGTCAGGCTCGAAACCGGCGAGGATAACGGCACGAAGCACGCCATCGTTCGCGTCTCCGACAGTGGCATCGGCATCAGCCGCGAGAACATCGACCACATCTTCGAGCCATTTTTCCGCGTGGACGGCAATCAGGAGAACGGCTCCGGGCTGGGGCTGTATATCGTCAACGAGATCGTTCAATTGCACGCCGGCAAAATCAGCGTCGAAAGCGAAGTCGGCAAAGGCACGACCTTCAGTGTGTATCTGGCGCTCAACGACGCCTGCCCGGACGACACGGATGACACGGCGAAAGCCAGCAGCGCGTCGTCTACCCACTCACCGGAGAACGTGGCAGATAAATCACCTGTCCAGTGAACAGCGTATCAGGATCGGTCAGACAGTTGGCGTTGACGATATCCTGAATGGTGGTGCTGGTGGCGGTCGCCAGCGCGCCGATTGAATCACCCGCCTCGACCGTATACGGTATCCAGTTCGGCGGCGTGGATGGACAGGTCGTGTTGGACGGCGGCTGTGTGGGCGAAACCCCGCCGCCCAGACCGGGCAGCGGCGTGATCGAGGCGAACAGTGTCGGCGCGGCGGAGGAGCCGGTTGCCGTCGGCTGAGCCGGGCGCGCCGTCGGCGTCGGCGGGGTGGTCGTCAGGTTGCACGCCAGCGCGAAGACAGCCCCGCCCAGCAGCAGCAGCAGCGCCCGAATCCCCGTGCATGTGCGAATGGGCATCATCTGCCCTCCCTACGAATTCTTTCGTTCTGGATTATAGCGCATTTCCAGGTGCCGGGCTTGCTTCGCAAGCACGTGCCGAGTACTGAGTAAGACGGTCGGTAGCGAAGCTTCCATCAATCCGAGAAGCGGCTTTGACTCAGCACTCGGCACTCAGCACTCAGCACCCTATTTGTTTTCCGGCGGTTCGGTGTGGATGGTGACACGCCCCACGCGCGGGAATTCCGTGCGCACCAGCATTTCGGCGGTCTCCGCCACCTGATGCGCCCGTTCGAGCGTCATCTGTGCCGGCAGCGTGACGTGCATCGTCAGGGCGTAGCCGCCGTCGTAAGGCGAGGCGTGAATGTGATGCCAGTCCAGCAGCGGGTAACGCCTGCGCAGCAGCGCCAGCACGTCCCCCTCGATCCCCACGCTGCCTTTCGCCGCGCCGTTGGGGGCGACTTCCAGCGCCGGCTCGATGTGCGTGATCACGTCGGTGACCTCCGGCAGACTGGAGCGGACGTGTTCCTCAAGCTGGCTCACCTGCTCGTGCGCCGCGCCGAGCGTCTGCTTCGGCGGCACTTCGACGTGCATTTCGAGGATTTTGCCTTCCGGCGCGTCGGCAAGCCGGACTTCGTGCGTCGTCAAGCCGAGCGCATCGGCGGCGGCGCGAGCGGTCAGGACGTAATCCGGCAGCCCAATCGGCGCGGGCGCGAAGCGAACTTCGACCTCGGATACCCCGTCCAGTTCCTGTTCCAGCCGCTCGCGGACGGCGGCGGCGATGGCGGCGCTGTGTTCGGCGGTCATTTCCGGCGCAACTTCCACGTCGATGTCAATCTGCACCGCGTCGGCGGGACCCCGGCTGCGCGCCCGCACCACCCGCTGCACGGCGGGCACGGTTTCGATGATCTGCGTCAGGCGCTCCGGTGCGAACGGTGCAGTATCGACCAGCACGCCGCCGGTGCTGCGGACGATCTGCCACGCCGCTCGCCCGATCAGCACCACGATCAGCAGCGCGGCGACCGGGTCTGCCCACGTCAGCCCCAACGACACCAGCACCATGCTCACCAGCACCGAAATCGTCACGAACACGTCCGCGCCAGTGTTGGCGGCGTCGGCGAGCAGCAGTTCGGAATTCAGGCGCAGCCCCTCGCGGCGCTCGTACCAGCTGACGAACAGGTTGACCATCAGCGTGCCGATCAGCACCACGAAGATCAGCGGCGAGATTTCCGGCTGCTCGCCCGAAGTCAGTCGGTCAATCGCCCCGGAGACGATTTCCCAGGCGGTGATCAACAGTAAAATACCGATGGCAAGCGCCGCGAGCGTCTCGAAACGGCGGTGTCCATACGGATGATTCTCGTCCGGCGGCTTGCCGGCGACGCTGTTGGCGAACAGCCCGATCAGGTTCGCCGAACCGTCCATCAGCGAGTGAAAGCCGTCGGCGGAAATCGAAATCGCGCCGGTCGCCAGCCCAATGCCGATTTTGCCGAAGGCGACGGCATAATTGAGTATCGAAGTGATGATCAGCACGCGCCGGACGCCCCGTCGCGCATCCAATGTTGGTTGCATTCGCTCAACCTTCAGTTTTATCGTTATCATCATAGGGGTGAGGGCGCGGTTTTGACAATCGTTTTTCGGAAATTTCGGCGAGCGCGCAGCGATTTTTAGCAGAGCAAAAGTATTGATGCATGATCCAGGCGGAACAGGTTATTCAGGCAGCTAATTTACAGGAGATATACCCGCTCGAACGGCTGGAGGGGCATGAGCGCGCCAAATACAACGCCCATGAGGTGTGGGGATACGGCGGCTACGTGCTGCGCATTCACCCGCAGGGCGACCTGCTGGCGGACGAAAACCGCGTGCTTCGGCTGCTGCCGTCCAGCATCCCACACGCGGCGGTCGTCGCCGCTGGAGATGGCTGGCTGGTGCAGCGCCGCGTTCCCGGCGAACCGCTGAGCGCGGTCTGGCGCTCACTCACCGAGCCGAAACGCCGCGCCGCCGCCCAGCAGCTCGCCGCTATCCTCATCAACCTGCACCAGATGCGCGTCAGCGGGATGCCGTCGCTGTCGCCCGGCTGGTTCGCGGCGCTCCTGCCCGCCGATATCTTTAAGCTGTCGGCGCAGGCGCGTGATCTCGATCCGCCGCTGATGGACGCCATCAACGACTTCGTCCGCCGGACGATGAGTGATGTGAAGCCGCCGCTCCGCTGGGGCTTCGTCCACCGCGACCTGCACTTCGCCCACGTGCTGTGGAACGGCGAGCGCATCACGGCGCTACTCGATTTCGGCAGCACGGTGCTGGCGCCGCGCGAACTGGAACTCGACGCGCTGCTGCGCTTCGCCCGCTACCCTGAACGCGACAGCAACCTGCAGGCGCACGACCTCGCCAGGCTGCCCGGCTGGCTGCACGAAGATTACCCGCTCCTGTTCAGCGAGCCGGGCATCGAACAGCGGCTCCGGCTGTACAGCATCGAACACGACCTGCGCCAGCTTGCCGACCGTCCCGACCCGGCGGCGCTGGAACGCCTGCGCGCGACGATTGCGTAAACAAAAACGGGCGCGACCACTCGTGAGGGTCACGCCCGTTTTTCAGGTCTGGTTTTGCCTATTCGGCGTCGGTGACGTCTCGAACCCACGTTAAGCCGCGCACGGCGCTGGGGAAGCCGAGTGTAGTGATCGCCAGCAGCGCGACCTGCTTCAACGCGGCGGCGTCGATCCCCTGCTCCAGACCCCGGCGGGTATGGGAATGGGTCGCGCCTTCCAGTCCTGCCCCGACCGCCAGTGCCAGTTTGACCAACTGGCGCTCCTTTTCACTGAGCGGACCCGCCTGCTGCGCGGCAGCGGCGAGCGCTTCGTAAGCGCTGGCGATCTCCGGGTAATCCATACGGACGTTCATAAATGCGCTGGGCAGTTCGTCAGCCATGATCATCTCCTTAAGACAGATTTTTTCACCACAGAATCGTGATTCCACCGCCAATTATCCACATGTCGCGCCCGGTGCCAACCCGCCAGCCCCGGCATATCAATCGACCTCGGTCAGCCCAAGGATGTTGCCGTCAGGGTCTTTGAACCATGCCGACCGGCTGCCGGGGAATTCGGCGACGCCGTTCACAGTCTTCAAGCCGGGCATGTCGTATTCCTCGAAGGCTACGCCCTGCGCCCGAAGTTCTTCCATCTCGGCGAGAATGTCGTCCACCACCCAGCTCATCGCGGTAGTCTGTGCCGCCCCGGCAAAGCCGCTGGGATACAGCAGGAACAGCGTGCCGCCCTTGCACACGTACGTGATGCCGCCGGGTGTATCCTCTCTGGGAGTGAGCTTCAACTGCCCTTCGTAGAACTGCCGCGCGCGGTCAAGGTCTGCGCAGGGAATCATCGCTATCACCACACTATCGGACAACATGGTGCGTTCCTCCAATAAACGGATAATCCACACTATAGCCTCGAATTGGGATCGCACAAACCCGCCCGGTGAAGCCCTGCCGGTTGCACTTCCCGCTTACCGCCCCGCGCAATCTGCGGTATACTGCGCGCCGTATGGATGCCTTACAGTTCGTGCCTATTCTGGTGGTCGGCTTCGCCACCTCGCTTGGACTGACGCCGCTTTCGCGGGCGATTGCCCTGCGCCTCGGCGTGGTCGATAAGCCCAACCAGCGCAAAATCCACCTCGACAACAAGCCGATGATGGGCGGCTTGGCGATCTACGTCGGCTTCGCGCTGGCGCTCATCCTGCTCAGCCCGCCGCAGTATCTGGTCGAATTCGGCGCGCTGGTCGGCGGGGCGACCTTTCTGGCGCTGGTCGGTCTGGTCGACGACCGCTACACGCTCGGCATCAAGACCAAGATGCTGGCGGAGATCATCGCTACACTGGCGCTGATCGCGTCCGGCATTCACGTGCAGTTGTTCAACGTGCCGGTCATCGACTACCTGATCACCATCGTCTGGGTGGTCGCGCTGACCAACGCCGTCAACTTCCTCGACAACATGGACGGTCTCGCCGCCGGGCTGAGCGCCATCGCCGGCGCGTTCTTTACGTTGATCGCCTACACGCAGGGGCTGACGCTGGTCAGCGCGCTGGCGGCAGCGCTGACCGGCAGCGCGGTTGGCTTCCTGATCTACAACTTCAACCCCGCCAGCAGCTTCATGGGCGATATGGGTGCGCTCGTGCTCGGCTTCATCCTCGCCACGCTGGGCATCAAGCTGGAGTTCGGCGCGCAGCCGTTGAGCGTGACGTGGATGGTTCCGCTGCTGGTGCTGGCGCTGCCGATCTTCGACATCTGTCTGGTGGTGTTCACGCGCATCATGGAAGGGCGCTCGCCCGGCGAAGCGGGCAAGGATCACACGTCCCACCGCCTGCTCAGCCTCGGCTTGAGCCAGCGCTGGACGCTGTTCGCGCTCTACGGCGGCTGTCTGTTTTTCGGGACGCTCGGCTTTCTGGTCGGCAGCGAGCCGCCCGACCGTGCCCTGCTGATCGGTCTCGGCGGGCTGGTGATTCTGGGCGTGCTGTTCGTCTTCATGATGGTTGTGCGCCGGAAGTATCAGCTAGCGGTCAGCGGTCAGCGGTCAGCAATTGGCTAATGCGAAAGATGAGCCACGCATCCAGGAAAGGAGTTTTTGGCTGAAGGCTGAAAGCTGACAGCTAATCGCTTGCTATGACTGAAACCTACATCCTCACCGGCGGCGCCGGGTTCATCGGCTCGCACATCGCAGCCCGGCTGCTCGCCGACGGGCATCGCGTTCGCATCATCGACAACTTCGCCACCGGCAAGCGCGCCAACATCGCCCCGCTGATCGCCGCCCATCCCGGCGATCTGGAAGTGTACGAGGTCAGCATCACCGACCGCGCCGCGCTCCCGGCGATCTTCAGGGGCGCGGATTACGTCTTTCATCAGGCGGCGCTGGCGTCCGTGCCGCGCAGCGTTGCCGACCCGCTGGCAACCCACGAAGCCAACGTCACCGGCACGCTGAACGTGCTGCTCGCCGCCCGCGACGCCGGGGTGAAGCGCGTGGCGTATGCCGCCTCGTCGTCGGCGTATGGCGACGTGGAAGTCGAGGCGCAGGACGAAACGCTGTCGCCGCACCCGCTTTCGCCGTATGGCGTCTCCAAGCTGGCGGGTGAGTACTACTGTCAGGCGTTTACGCAGGTCTACGGGCTGGAGACGGTCGCGCTGCGCTACTTCAACGTGTTCGGTCCCCGGCAGGATGAAACCTCGCAGTACGCGGCGGTGATCCCGAAATTTATCGCGGCGATGCTCGCCGGCAAGCCGCCGACGATCTACGGCGATGGCTTGCAGTCGCGCGACTTCACCTACGTCGATAACGTCGTTCACGGCAACCTGCTGGCGATCAAAGCCCCTGCCGTGACGGGCGAGGTGATGAACATGGCGACCGGCGGCAACGTCACGCTGCTCCAATTGGTCGACAAGCTCAACGCCCTGCTCGGCACATCGATTGAGCCTGTCCACACCGCCCCGCGCCCCGGCGACATCAAATTCTCGCGCGCCGATATTAATAAGGCAATTGAGCTGCTGGACTTCGCCCCGGTCGCCGATTTCGACACCGGGCTGGCGCGCACCATCGACTGGTTCAAGGCGCGGGGCAATAGCTTTTAGCGATTAGCGGTTAGCTCCTAGCTAGAACTGCAACAGCGAGCCGTTCCCATGTCTTTACTCAGCAAGCAACCAAAGGTTGCCCAGCACGCAGCACTCGGCACTGTCGTCCACGTCATTAAGGCGACGCGCATCTCCGGCGCGGAACGCCACTTGCTGATCCTGCTGCCCGCGCTCAGGGCGCGCGGCGTCGACGTGTCGCTGCTGCTGCTCGAAGACCCGGCGCACCCGGTCGCCGACATGGCGGCTGAACTGGAAGCAG
>JADLHH010000041.1 GCA_020848855.1 Anaerolineae bacterium
GACCGCGTGAGCTCGGCGGCCGCAGCATCATCGCCGACCCGCGCCGCGACGACATGAAAGATATCCTCAACGCCCGCATCAAGCACCGCGAGAAATTCCGCCCGTTCGCGCCGTCGGTGCTGCTGGAAGCCACCGGCGACTACTTCGATCAGTCGTACCCCGACCCGTTCATGCTCAAGGTCTACGGTGTGCTGCCGGCGAAGCAGCGCGAAATCCCGGCGGTGACGCACGTCGACGGCACGGGACGCTTACAGACGGTCGAGCGCGAGCATTCCCCGCTGTACTGGTCGCTGATCCATGCTTTCGGCGAGCGCACCGGGACGCCGGTGGTGCTCAACACGTCGTTCAACGAAAACGAACCGATTGTGCGCACACCCGCCGAGGCAATCGACTGCTTCCTGCGTACCAAAATGGACGCGCTGGCGATTGGCAATTTCGTCGTGACAAAGAACTGAGACAATGATGAGTATCTTCACTGATGCGCCTTTTTGCGGTATGATATAACAACGCGCATTAACGAACACGGATGGAGGAATTCATGGCTACGGCAAAGGTCAAGGCAGCGGTCAAAGGGGCGATCAAGCCCAATCTCGGGATTGAGGAGAGCGCGCGTCAACAGATCGTCGATCTTCTGAACAAGCGGCTCGCCGACACGTTCGTGCTGTACGTCAAGACGCTCAACTATCACTGGAACATCACCGGACCGGAGTTCATCGCTGTTCACGAGCTGCTCAACGAGCAGTATACCGAACTGGCAGAGAGCATTGACGAGATCGCCGAGCGCGTGCGCAAGCTGGGCGGCTTCGCCATCGGCACGCTTGACGAATTCAAGCAGAGTTCGGCGATTGAAGAACAGCCGGGGCGCATCCCGAATTGGCAAGACATGATTCGTGAACTCGTGGACGATCACGAAGCGGTCATTCGCCAGCTTCGCAAGGACGCCGAAACGACCGACGAACTGGGCGACACCATCTCCAACGACTTTGTCATCGGTCTGGCGGAAGGTCACGAGACGATGGCGTGGAAGCTGCGCGCGCATCTCGAAAACGCGACGCGCTAGTTGCCACACAGCACGTGATTTTGTGCAGGGGCACGACGACCAACGCCGTGCCCCTGTTGATTCTCGACGGAAATTGACCGCAGGGATCGCAGAGGACACAAAGAGATATGTTTCTTGGTGTTCTTGGTGACTGGGCGGTTCGTTGATTGTCTTTTGAAGTCTGATGCCTTTGCCCCGCATGTCAATTTCTCGCTAGAATTTCCGCGTTCATCCAGCGAAAGATCGTACCGTGTCGACTTTCTCGAATCGCCTTCTGCTCGCCGCTGCCAGCCTCGCCTCGAAAACCTGGGCGATTGCCGACCGGTTCCCCGAAAAGCTCGAAATCGACGACAACCAATCGTTGTGGGTCAGCCAGACCCCCGACTACCGCCCGACGCCGCCACTCAGCCGGAACATCACGGCGGACCTGGCGATCATCGGCGGCGGCTTCACCGGCGTTTCGACGGCGTATCACTTCAGCGAGCGCTATCCTGAAAAGCGCGTCGTGCTGCTGGAAGCGAAGTCGCTGGCGAACGGCGCGAGCGGTCGCAACGGCGGGTTGATGCTCAACTGGCTGGCGGTCGGCGGCGGCGACACCCCGGAGATGACGGCGCGCATCTACCGGACGACCCACGCCGCCATCCAGATGATCCGCGACATCATCGAGCGCCATCAACTCCCGGTGCGTTACCGGCTGGACGGCACGATGACGCTCTACACCGACGCCCGACGCGCCGAAGCTGCCCACGCCGAAGCCGAGTTCATGCAGTCGCTCGGCGTCCCGGAGCAGTTTCTCGATTCGGCGGCGCTGGCGGGCAGGCTGCGAGCGCAGAGGGCGCACGGCGCGCTGTTCGACCCGAATTCCGGGCAGATCAACGGCGCGCAGTTGGTGCGCGGACTGCGCCCGGTGCTGCTCGAACGCGGCGTCGAAATCTACGAGGGTACGCCCGTCCTCAAAATCCGCGAAGGCGGCGAAATCGTGCTGACGACTCCCAGCAGCGAGGTGCGGGCGAAGGCGATTGTCGTCGCCACCAACGGCTACACCGGCAAGCTGGGCTACTTCCGCGACGCGCTCTTTCCACTGCACTCGCACGTCTACGCCACCGCGCCGCTCACGCCGGCGCAGCAGGGCGAACTCGGCTGGGGGCAGGTCGCCGGCTTCAGCGACGACCTGGATCGCATCTCTTACGGCGCGCTCACGACTGACGGGCATATCGTTTTCGGCGGCGGCAGCAACCAGTCGTATGCCTACCTGTACAACAACCGTACCGCGTATCCCGGCACGCCCGCCAGTACCCCGCGCGCCTTCGCGGCGATGCAGGACACGCTGGCGGGCTATCTGCCGAACAGCCGTGCGCTGCCGATTACGCGTCGCTGGACGGGCACGCTCGGCATCACGCTCAACCGTCAGTTATTGATGGGCGTGCGCGGCAGCGACCGCAACATCTTCTATTCGATTGGCTACTGCGGGCATGGGGTGACGCTCGGCAACCTCGCCGGCAAGGTGCTGACCGACCTGTACTCCGGCGACGACCAGCAGTGGCGCGGGCTGCCGTTCTACTGCCAGCCATACCTGCGCATCCCGCCGGAACCCTTCCGCTGGATCGGCTATCAGGCGTTCACACGGCTCACCGGCAAGTCGCCCCGCATCTGAAACGAAGGACTAAGGTTCGAGGACTGAGGACTGAGATAAGGACAAATTCCCACGCGGACAATTTTCTCAGTCCTCATGACTCAGCCCTCAGTCCTTGTTTTTCGAATTCCTCGCGGGTGATGCCGTACACCAGTTCGTCGTGGAACGCGCCGCCGGTGTAGATCATGCGCCGCAGCCGCCCTTCGAGCGTGAAGCCAAGCGCCTCGTGCAGCTTCTGCGACGGCCCGTTGAAGGCGAACACCGTGACGGTGCATTTCTGGTAGCGGCGCTCGCCGAAAAAATAGCGCAGCACCAGCCGGATCGCCTCGGAAGCATATCCCTTGCGGCGCTGCTCCTCTTTGATGCCCAACCCGTACATGAATGTGCCGTTGCGCGGGTTGCAACCGTGAGAGTTGATCGTGCCGACCGGCTCGCCGATCAGCGTTTCGATGTGAAAGCGGAACTCGTCGGTTTCGGGGCGCTTCGCTTCTTTTTCCGCCCATTCCTTCGTCCCGACGCTGGACGAAGGAAACCAGATTTCGTCGCTAAGCCGCCCGTTCTCGGTCGTCTCTCGACCCCAGTTGAAATAGAATTCCCAGTCGGACGGCTCTACCGCCCGCAGCCGGATCAGCTTGCCCTCGAAGATGTTCGACATCAGGCGGCTGCTTTCAGGACGCGCAGCGCCCGCAGCGTGACCCACTTGTTCGGCTGCTTCTTCGCGCCAAAATCAACCCATGTCTTGCCGCTGTAATCGTATTCCAGCGCCCAGCGCCCGTGCACGTCCTGCTTCGCGCGGATCACGCTCAGGGCGTGAGCGAGACGCGGATCGCTTCCACAGCCGAGCGCTGTCAACGCTTCGACATTTTGCAGTAAATCGGTGACGTAAAACACCGGGAAGCCGAACTTCCACCAGTTGCCGCTCGGCTTGTCGCTGTAGCCGGATGGATAGGTAGCGTCCGCCGGATCGACGCTGAACAGAAAGTCGATGCCCGCCTGTATCGCCCGCTCGATCAGCGGCGTGCGCCGCTCCGGCGCGCGTTTGCCGAAGGCGAGCATCACTTTGACTGCTCCCCATGCACACGGCAGCCGGTTGTTCGCGCCGCAGGCGAACAGCGGAGCGTACTTTCCGGCGTAGTAGCGCACCGGTGCGTTGCGATCAGATGCCGGGGCGACGCCTTCGCCGGTAACGCTGCGCGCCATCCACTCGAAGGCTTTTTCCAGACGTGGGTCGTCGCAGCCGAGATCGATCAGCGCACTACACAGGTTGCCTTGCAGGCAGTCTGCTGTGCCCGATGGCGCGCCGGTCGTCGAGAACTGCCCGCCGGTCGTGAGCGCATGGTCGAGCAGATACGAACACGCCTTCGCGATTCGGGCATCGTGCGCCGCCGACGCGCCCAACTGCGCCAGCAGGATTATCGACCAGACGGTTGAGCGATATTTCGGGTCGTAGCCGGGTCCCGGTTCCGCCCAGTATCCTGCTTCAGACATGTTCGCCAGAATAGCCGGGATCGCGCCTGCGTGGTGCGCGGCGTCGAGGGCGTTGAGCAGATCGGAATCGTCATCTGAGCAGTCCGCCAGGTCGCGCAGAGCGAGGTAGCGGACGCCCGGATCGCCAGTCTCCAGTAACCAGTTGAGCGCTTGATCGTCACGAGGATTTCGCCAGGACATGATGATCCTCCCGGACTTGTCGCCAACGAATTTGCCTCAACTTATTATAGATCAATAACGGGCGCGAAGCTCGACGAGTCGCGGATGCAGGTTGCTTACAGCGCGTCTCCCTCATTATGACTTTGCGGCGGCGAGTGGATTCACCCGAAGCACCGAAACCCTACAATGACTTCAGAGCGCTGGTCTACGCCGCGATGGGGTAGGCATTTTGCATGGGCGGACGGCAAGGCGAACTTGTTTGTACCGCCCTCATGACTTCACTTTCGTGTACGTCAATGACAGATCGCCCTCCCAGGTCGATCCATCACGCGACAGTTCCCCCATGCCGACGATGGTATTCCCATCCTCACTGATCGTCCCCGTGAAGCGCTGCGAGAATCCCGGTGCATTCCGCCACGTTTTCCAGACATTCCCGCTGAGAGTCGTCTGAATAATCCGCGACACACCGCGCTGGTCAAAATACACCATCGCGCAGCCTTCCTGATCATCATCGTGACCGAACACCGCTATGCCGCTGGGAAAGCGCGCGTCGTCCAAAATCTCCGAACGCATGATCAGGAACGCGCCGCCCTCGATCCACTCGAACGATGATCGCCCGTGCAACGTGACGCCGGGAACCAGCGGGTGCGTCCCGACCGTATCCCATGTGCCGATCAACACGCGGAACGGTTCGAGCGACGGATTGGGAATGGCGGCTTCATGACCGATTGGCTGGCTCATGGCGAAATATCCTCTCGTTTGGTGTTCGATTCTTCACAAAGCTAGTCGAGTTAGGTCGGTCTGTCAAGGCGAAGCGGCTGACTGTTCCCAGGCGCTGCAACGACTTCTTGACGCGGGCGTATGGAGCAATAGAATGAGCAGCAGGCGCTAACCCCAAAAACATTCAACTCAAAGACCGCCAAAACTGCGAAGCAAGAGAAACCGTTCTTCTGTGTCCTCGGTGATCTCTGCGATGGAATCTTTTTAGGGTTAATTGCCCTCGTTATGCGACTGCGGCGGCGCGTAGGTCGTCACGCTGAACGGGATCGCCGGGCTAATCTCGGTCGTGCCGTCCGCCAGCAGCGCCTCGGCAGTCAGTTCGTGGTCGCCCAGTTCGAGCGCCCACCACGCTTCCCAGGGCGATTGCTCGACCGTCGCCAGCGGCTCCCCGTCCAGCACATACGTGACCGATTCCGTGCCCTGTGGCGCGCCGACCGTCAGGCGCAGACGCTGGGTTTCCGGCGGCAGCAGCGGCGATAGCTGGAAGATCGTGTACGGGTCAGGCGCGAGCAGCCGCAGTCCCTGGTTGCGATCTGTCAGCCGCACGGCAGCGCCGCTCGGCGGTAGCGGGATGCCGTTGCCCAAGCCCCAGTCGCGCGCTTCCTGCGGCAGCACGGCGAATACGCGCTCGA
>JADLHH010000042.1 GCA_020848855.1 Anaerolineae bacterium
ATTCAGATATGGGGGAACGCCCATTTTCCGGGATTCGAGGTCGTCAATCTCCACTTCCGAAATTTGCAGCGTGGCGAGGCGTGTCGCTTCGGTTTCGAGGATTTCGCGCAGGTGAAAGGCTTCCTGCACATCGAGGATAGTGATGGGGGTCACCATGTAGCCGGCGCGCGGCAGGCTGTTGAGCAGCCCGTCAGCGACCAATGTCAGCAGCGCTTCGCGCACGGGAGTCCGGCTGACGCCGTATTCGCGAGCGAGTTCGCCTTCGTTGATAATTTCCCCCTGCCTGATCACACCGGAAATGATGGACTTGCGAACTGCGTAATAAACGTCGCTCTTTTTCGAGGTCATAGGGTTATTGTTTCATTCGTGGGTCGAGGGCGTCGCGGAGTCCATCACCGACCAGATTGAAGGATATCGTACACAAAAACAGGAAGCTGCCCGGAAAAACACTCACCCACCAGGCTCGCCGCAGGAGCGAGCCGCCTTCAGATACCATATTGCCCCAGCTTGGCGTCGGCGGCTGAACGCCCACCCCAAGAAAACTCAGCCCGCCCTCGATCAGCACCACCAGCGCGACACGCAGAGTCGCATCCACGATGATGATGGGCAGGATATTCGGAAAGATATGTTTCGTGATTATATCAAAATTAGTAGCGCCAAGCGACCGCGCCGCTTCGACGAACTCTTTTTCCTTGAGCGAAAGGACTGCGCCGCGCACGACACGGGCGTTGACGCCCCACGACGTTAGCCCCAGCACCAGAATCAGCACCGGGATGGTTCGCCCGAACAGAGTCGTGACGGTGAGCAGCAGGAAGAACACCGGGAACGCCAGCAGCATGTCGGTGGCGCGCATGAGGATCGAGTCGAGCCAGCCGCCGAAAAAGCCGGCGCTCATGCCGACGGAGACGCCGACGGTGACTGAGACGACCATAGCGAAAATGCCGATTGGGATCGAAATCTGGGTGGCGTAAAGCGTGCGGCTGAACACGTCGCGCCCCAAGCCGTCGGTCCCCATCAGGTAATGATCGTTGGGCGGCAGCAGACGATCCGACAGCACCTGCTCGTCAGGGCTGAAGGGGGCGATCAGCGGCGCGAAAACCGCCAGCAGGATGAACAGAATCAGCAAGACCGAGCCGACCACGGCGCGCCGGTTCCTGACGAAGCGCCGCCAGACGCCGGAGCGACCGCGCCGATTCGGCTGCCGGATCACCGGGATACGGCTGCTGCCCGCCGCGCGCGTGGAGTCGATGGTCTTTTCGGACACGCTAGCCCAGCCGGATTCTTGGATCGAGATAGGTGTAGATGATATCGGTGACGGTGTTGGAGACCAGCACCATGAAAGCGGCGAACATGTTGAGCGTGAGGATCATCGGATAGTCGCGGGTCTGCGCCGCGCGCACGGCGAGCCGCCCCAAGCCGGGCAGCCCGAAGATCGTCTCGACCAGCCCCGCGCCGCCGAGCAGCAGGGGGAAAACCGCGCCGATGAGCGACACGACCGGGATCAGGGCGTTGCGAAGGGCGTGGAAGGTGACGACCCGGCGCTCGCTCAACCCCTTGCTGCGAGCGGTTCGGACGTAGTCCTGACCGAGCACTTCGAGCATACTGGAACGGGTATAACGGACGATGGACGGGAGCAAGCCGAGCGTCAGCACGACCGTCGGCATGATCATATATGGGAACATCTGGACGAGATCGTAGCCGGTTGCGGTGATGGGGCGGATGCCGCTGGCGGGCAGCCAGCGCAGGCGCTCGCTGAAGATCAGTACGAACACCAGCGCGATCCAGAACTGCGGCAGCGACAGCCCGGTCAGCGCGGCGAGCGTGGAGAGGTTGTCGACGGTCGAGTACGGCTTGAGCGCCGAAATCACGGCAATCGGCAGCCCGATGATCAACGCCAGCAGCACGGCGGCGGTGGCGAACAGCAGCGTGATCGGCAGATAGCCCATCAACACCTGAAAGGTGGGCGCGCGCTCCTGAAATGAGGTGAGTTCGCCGGTGAAGAAATTGCCGATCATCCTGACGTACTGCACGGGGATCGAATCGTTCAGCCCAAGCTGTTCGCGCAGCACTTCGCGGTCGATGCGCCCCAGCACTTCCGGCGGAAACAGCGTGGCGATTGGGTCGCCGGGGGAAAGCCGGACGATGGCGAACGAAATGAAGGTGATCCCGAAAAAGACCGGAATTAACTGGATCAACCGGCGGAGCAGATACTTCTGCATGATCTCCTTCCCGCTGTCCGCAGGTGGCGGCGGGGCACGGCTGGCGCACCCCGCCGCTCGAAATCAAAGGGTTAGCTCGCCCAGTACCACTGAGGAACGGTGTCCATCAGCGCGGAAAGCGCGCCGACATCCGGCACGACCAGACTGCTGTTGTAGGCGCTGAGCGTGTCCGGGCGGAACAGGAAGATAATCGGCGCTTCTTCCTGAATGATCTCCTGAACGCGGGCGTACAATGCATTCCGCGCCGCGTCGTCGAAGGTCGTCGCCGCTTCTGCAACCAGATCATCGAGTTCCGGGTTATTGAAGTGAGTATACTGCGTGTTGGGACCGGTCGACACGAGATTCGCCTCGTACTCCGCCTGCGGCGGGAATACCAGGTTGAACCAGCCGCTGACGCCCATCACGTAGTCGCTCGTCCCAGACAGGTACGTCGAGAAGAAGACGCCGAAATCGACCAGATTGATGTTGGCTTCGATGCCGATCTGCTGAAGATTCTGCTGGACGACCTGCGCAGCCTGCCCGTAGAGCGGCGGATTGGCGGGCGCGCCAAGCTCGAAGCTGAACGGCGTACCATCGTCCAGCCCGGCGACGCCGTGCGATTCGAGCTTGCCATCGCCGTCTTCATCGGTCCAGCCGGCTTCCGCCAGCAGCGCCTTCGCCTGCTCCGGGTCGTAGGGGGTGGTGGTCAGGTTGGCGTTGAATTCCGGCAGACTGGGGTGCGTCACGGTGTCGAAGACCTGCCCCAACCCGGCGGCGATGGCAGCGACCAGCCCCTGACGGTCAATCGCATAGTACATAGCGCGGCGAACGCGGGCGTCGGCAAAGTACGGCTGGTTCTCGTTCATGAGCAACTGCGGCGTGTTGACGCCGGGAAGCTGCAGCGCCGTGATGCCGTCGGTAGCTTGCAGGCTGGCGAACTCGTCTGCCAGAACTTCCGGCACGATGTCGAGGTTGCCGTTCAGCAGCTCCGTGATCTGCACCGACGGATCGGGGACGATGCGCCAGATGTAGTTCCTGACCTTCGGCGCTTCACCCCAGAAGCCGTCAAAGGCTTCGTAGATGATGCTCTCGTCCGGCGTATAGCTGACGACGCGGTAGGGACCGGTGCCGATGGGCTGGCGAATCTGGCTGCTGGTTCCGAGGTCGGCAACCGGGATATCGCCGAGGACGTGCTGCGGGACGATGAAGCGCTGCGCCGTCGTCTGCAGGAACAGCGCGACCGGCTCGGTCGTGGTGAACGAAATGGTGTGGTCGTCGATCACCTGAATGCCCGACACCTCGGTCGCCTCGCCGGCTTTCTTTTCGGCAGCGCCCAGAAGGCTGGAGTCGTAAGCGCTGCCCTGATAGTTCGGGTCGGCGGGGAATTCGAAGGTGAACCTGACATCGTCGGCGGTGAACGGCTCGCCATCATGCCAGAGCACGCCCTGGCGCAGGTGGAACGTCCAGGTGAGCTGATCTTCGGAGACTTCCCACGACTCGGCGAGTTCGGGGATGACGCTGCCGCTGGCATCCTTGCCAGCCAGCCCGTTATAGATCGGCGCCATCGCATAGCTGGCGGTGACGGTGGTGGCGAAGTCGGCGAACAACCCGTCCGGGTTGCGCGACCACGTCAGGACGATGGTGTCCGGCACCGCCTGCGCCGAGACGCCGAAGCTGGCGACCATCAGGACGAGCATCAAGACGAGCAAAACGATTCGTTTCATCGCAGGTTCTCCCCAAAATAGCGCCGGTCGGTCATTACTGCTCTACACCTCGGTCAATGACGACAGCGCCGTCCTTGATCACGAGTTTGATGCACTCAAGCTGCTGCAGGATGCGAATATCGGCGAGCGGGTCGCCGTCGACAACGACGAGGTCGGCGATTTTGCCGGCTTCGAGCGTGCCGATCTGGTCGATCAGGCGCAGGTTCTGGGCGGCGCTGCGCGTGCCGGCGAGCAGGGATTCCATCGGCGACAGCCCGTATTCGACCATCAGCTCGAATTCGCGGGCGTTGCCGCCGTGCATGACCAGCGGCATGGCGGCGTCCGTGCCGAGCGCGATTTTCACGCCTGCCCGGTGAGCAATTTCGATGGTGCGCGGGGCGTACTCCGCCATGCGCTGCACCTGCGCTTCCGAGCCTTTGTACGCCCACAAGCCCAGCCGGATGGCTTCGACCGCTGCCGGATTGACCGAGAGCGTGGGGCACAGGAACGTGCCGCGTTCGACCATCATCTGCGCACCCTCTTCGTCCAGCGGGAAGCCGTGCTCAATCGAATCGACCCCGGCAAGGATCGAATTCTTGATGCCCTGCGTATCGGAATGGGCGTGAACGGCGACGCGCAGCCCGGCGCGGTGGGCTTCCTCGACGCCCGACTTCATCTCCTCGGTGGTGTAGCCCTGCCGCCCGCGAAACGGCGGCGAGAGCGCCGGGCGCGTGCCGCCCATCAGCTTGATCACGTCCGCGCCAGCGACGATCTGCCTGCGCACGGCTTTGAACACCTCGTCGGGTCCGTCGGCGACGTGGGCGAAATCCTCCGCGCCTTCGGTGCCGTGACCGCCGGTGTGGGTGATGCACCTGCCGGACGCCAGAATGCGCGGTCCGACGAACTCCCCGGCTGCCATGCTGTCGCGCAGCGCGAAGATGGCGTCATTCGGGTTGCCCAAATCCTGCACGGTGGTGAAGCCCGCCTCAATGGTCATGCGGCAGGCGTTGACGGCATACAGCAAATTGCGCGCACGCCAGTAGGCTTCGTCGCGCACCGGGATTTTGGAATAGCGCTGCGGCGGCGCTTTCGGGTCGGGGTTCCACATGAGATGGACGTGACAGTCGATGAACCCCGGCAGCAGCGTCTTGCCCCGCAGGTCGATGCGCCGAACATCCGCCGGCAGGTCGTTCGCCTGAACGACTTCCGCTTCGCCGCCGACAGCGACGATGCGGTTGTCCCTGACGAGCAGCGCCTGTTGATCGCGCGGCGGCGCGCCCGTCCCATCTATGAGTCGTGCGTTCGTGAATAAATGCATCCTGTTCGCTCCAAACCTCCCTATCGAGCCGCCGGGTCGCGCCGTCAGCCACCCAGTCCATCCGGCAGACGGCGCGCGGCTTCTTCGGTCAAAAACTTCCGGTCGACCTTGTTGTTACCGGAAACGGGCAGCACGTCGATGAAAAACACCCGGCGCGGGTGGGCGTAGGCGGGTCCGCGATCCAGAAAGAAGGACTTGAGTTCGTCTTCGGTGGCAGCCGCCCCGGTGTGCAGCACCACCCAGGCGACCGGCGCCTGCCCCTTGACTTTGTGCGGCGCGGGCACGACACACACGTCGGCGACGGCGGGGTGCGTCAGCAGGATGGTTTCGACTTCTTTGGGGTACAGGTTCTCGCCGCCGACGTTGATCATGTCGTCGCGCCGACCGCGAAAGTAGATGTAGCCCTGCTCGTCCGCCATCATCAGGTCGCCGGTGCGCAGCCAGCCGTCCGGGGTGATGCGCTCGGCGGTCACGTCGGGCTGCTTGTAATAGCCGGTGGCGTTCGCCGGGCTGCGCCCCCACAGCTCGCCGACTTCGTAAGGCGCGCAGTTGCGCGTCTCGTCGTTGAGGCTAACGATGCGCACTTCGAATCCGGGCGCAGGCAAGCCGGTGCTGCCCAGCTTCTTGATGCCCCAGCGCGGCGACAGCACGTTCGCCCCCGCCTCGGTCAAGCCGTAGGTTTCGCACACTTCGCAGCGGAACTGCCGCTGGATGGCGTTCATCAGTTCTTCCGGCACGGGGGCAGAGCCGCACATCAGCAGGTTAATCGACGAGGTATCGTGGGCAGCCAGCGCCTCGCGCTGCGCCAGCAGCAGCGAGAACATCGACGGCGTGCCGGACATGAAGGTCGGCTTGTAGCGGTCGATGGCGGCGATCACCTGCAGCGCGTCGAAGCCGGGCAGGATCGCCATCGCGCCGCCGACATAAAGCATGGGCAGCATACTGCCCCACAGGGCGTTGGCGTGGTACAGCGGTCCAGTGATCAGCGCTTTTTCGGTCTCGTCGTGGAGCATGGCTTTGACGTTCGACTGGGCGTTGAACCACTTGCTCTCGTGGCTAAGCAGGCAGCCCTTCGGGCGTCCGGTCGAGCCGGAGGTGTACATCAGCAGGGCGATGTCGCTGAACGCGACCGGGACGGTCTCGAATTCCGGTGGGACAGCCGCCAGCGCCGTTTCGTAATCGGTCGCGCTCGCCAGCCCGCCGTCGAGCATGAACACCCGCTGAAAGACCGGCGCAGCCTCGATCAGCACGGCGATCTTGTCGGCGAGGTCGGCGTGACCAACCAGCACCCTGGATTCGCTGTGCTCGGCGACGTAGGCGAGCGCATCCACGCCCAGCTTGACGTTGGCGGGGACGACGACCGCGCCAGTTCGCAGCGCGCCGAACAGGATTTCGGCGAAGCGATAGTCGTTGGGCAGCATCAGCAGGACTTTGTCGCCCTTGCCGACGCCCGACTCCGCCAGCAGGCGCGCCGCCCGGCGCGTGCGCTGCTCCAACTGGGCGTAGGTGAGCGCAATATCGCCCTGCTCGATAGCGATCCTGTCCGGGTAGAGGCGGACAGCCCGCCAGAAGAGGTCGCCAAAATTCGGATGCATGATCTCTCGGTTCATGGGACGATGATGATCTTCCCGAAGACTTCGCGGTCTTCGATCAGCCGGTGTCCTTCGGCGGTGTCTTCGAGCGGCAGCACGCGGTCGATGATCGGCGTGATGCGCCCGGTGCAAACGGCGTCCAGCAGGTCGATCAAATCCTGACGCTGCCAGCCGTCCGAGCCGCGAATATCCATCTCTTTCCGCCAGATGTAGCGGATATCGGTCTGCGGGTCATAGCCGGCAGTTGCGCCGCAGGTGAGCAGCCGTCCGCCGTGTTTGACGCACTTGAGGCTCCTGACCCAGCTATCGCCGCCGTTGTAGTTGACGACCACGTCCACGCCCTCGCCGCCGGTGATGCTCTTGATGTAGCGATGAAATTCCGGCTGCTCGGCGTAATTCACCAGCACGTCCGCGCCGAGTTCCGCCAGCCGCGCCAGCTTGTCGGGACTGCTGGACGCCGCGTAAACGACGCAGCCCATCATTTTAGCGATCTGCACCGCGCCAGTGCCCACGCCGCCGCTCGCGCCGAGGATCAGCACGCTTTCGCCCGGCTGAATCTGTCCGCGCGTAATCAACATGCGCCATGCCGTACCGTAAGCGACCGGGAGCGCTGCCGCCTGCTCGAAGCTGACGGCAGCGGGCAGCGGGATGGCATTCGCGGCAGGCACGGCGATGTAATCCGCCAGCCCGCCGGTGGTACTTTCGCCCAGCGCGCCAACTTCGCCATTGGACAGCGTGATCGCCGGGTCGAGCAGCACGCGGTCGCCGACGCTGACGCCGGTCACGCCTTCGCCGGCTTCAGCGATCACCCCGGCGATATCGCCGCCGGAGATGCGCGGCAGGTCAACCGGCAGACCGGGCATCCCGCGTCGGACGAAGATGTCGAGATAATTCAAGCCGCAGGCTTTGACAGCGACGAGGATTTCGCCGGGCTGCGGAACCGGCGTCGGCACGTCTTCCAGAATCAGCTTGTCGCGCCCGCCGTGTTCATGAATGACGACTGCCCGCATCTGGCTAGCTTCCTTCCATTCGCGTGAGGGTTTCCCGGTTCGGGGCGCTGGTGACGACCTTGGCGCGCCCGATGGCGATTACCCGCCCCTCGTCGGTGCTGATCTGAACGTCGGCAATGCCGAGCGTGCGCCCGACCTTGACGGCGCGCCCGGTGGCAACCAGATCGTGCCCGACCGGCGCCATGCGCAGGTAATCGACGTGCAGGTCGATGCTCGGCACGTCACGGTCGATCTGGCTCATGATGGCGAAGCAGGCGGTGATGTCGGCAAGGGTGGCGATGATGCCGCCGTGAATGTTGGTTCCGCCTTCTTCGCCCGCGAATTCGGCGCGATACGGCAGCCGCACTTCGATTTCGTCGGCATCGACGCGCACCAGTTCAACGCCGAGCCAGCGATGAAATGGCGACTCGCACATGAGTTGTTTTAAGTCCACGACGCGGCTCCACGAGGCAATCCGAGGCGGTTGCAAGGGTCATATGTTTGCAATATACTGCTTGTATACAACATATATCCCAGTTTGACATGTCCGTCAATGAACTCCTTACAATGCCGTAATTTTGGCAGATGTACCTAATGTTGGGCGGTCATTTGCTGCTCAACCTGATCCTGTATAACGACAGGAGCGAAGCGTGCCCCAATTTGAAATCACCCCTTCATCGGCGCTGTTCGACCAGCCGGTTCACGTCCGGCTCGTCGGGCTAGCCCCCCGGCAGCGCGTGACGCTGCACGCCCGGCGCGGCGACTGGCACGCGCAGGCGGTCTTTGAAGCGGACGCCGACGGCGTGGTCGATGCAGCGACGCAAGCACCGGTTGGCGGCGATTACGACGGCGTCGACGCGATGGGCTTGTTCTGGTCGATGCGCAGCACCGACATGACGGCGGGCTTTTCGCGCATGTGGGGCGGCGACTCGCTCGCGCCGAGCACGGTCGAATTCCGCGCGGAAGCGGACGGCGCGACAATCGCCGAAGGACAGCACCAGCGCGAATTCGTGGCTCCCGGCGTGCGGCGCACCGTCGTGCAGGACGACGGGCTGCGCGGCGTCCTGTTCGAGCCAGCCAGCGACCCGCCCTACCCTGCCGTCGTCATGGTGAGCGGTTCGGGCGGCGGGCTGAACGAATTCCGGGCGGCGCTGCTGGCGGCGCACGGCTACGCGGCGCTGGCGCTGGCGTATTTCAACTATGAGGGCTTGCCCGGCGGGCTGGTCGAAATCCCGTTGGAATACTTCCACACGGCGATCCGCTGGCTGCAAGCGCGGGACAGCATCGCCCCGGAGCGGATCGCGTTCACGGGCGGCTCGCGCGGCGGGGAACTGTCGCTGCTGCTGGGCGCGACCTTCCCGGAAATCCGCGCGGTGGTCGCCTACGTGCCAAGCGGCTACGTGTGGGGCGGCATCGACCGGTCGGGGGCGGACGGCAAGCCAGCGTGGACGTATCGCGGCGAGCCGGTGTCGTTCGTGCCGACATACAACGATCCGGCTATCATGGCGCAGAACGAGGAACGGACGCGAACCGGCACGCCGATCCCCCTGACGCCCAACTTCCTCGCCAGCCTGAAGGCGTGCCCGGACGCGACGGCGATGACCATCCCGGTCGAGAAAACCAATGGGGCGATCCTGCTGATTTCCGGCGACGACGACCAGATGTGGCCCAGCTCGACTTTCTCGGAGATGGTGATGACCCGCCTGCAGGAGCGACACTTTCCGCACCCATACGAGCACCTGCGCTACCCCGGCGCGGGACACCTGATCCTGATGCCCTACGTGCCGACGACGGTCACGGCGTCCGGGCATCCGCTGCGGCAGGCGCTGTTCGCTTACGGGGGTAATCCCAAAGACGGCGCGTTCGCCAATGTCGATTCGTGGCAGAAGACCCTTCGTTTTCTCGATGCGAACCTGAAAGCATAAAGCTCATGCCGATCACCACCCAGGAATGGAACCACGAACTGACCGCGCGTCGGAACACCTTCCGCGAGATCATCGCCCGCAACGGGTGCGATCTGGCGCTGATTTACGGCGGCTGGGGGCACACCGAGCCGTTCCGCTACCTGACGAACTTCACGCCCGTGCTGGGGGACGCATACGGCATCGTGACCGCCAGGGCGATGGCGTGCGTGCTCAACTTCACCTGGCAGCTTATCGAGGCGCGCGAACTGTCCGGCATCGACGCCTGGTACGGCGCGTTCGACCCGATCCCTACCGTGATCGATCAGATGAAGGCGGCAGCACCCAGACGGATCGCCGTGATCGGCTTGCACCGGCTGCCGTTCGTGACTTACCGCGCGATTCAGGCGGCGTTCCCAAACGCGGAATTCGTCGACCTCGGCGCGGAATTCGCGGCGCTGCGGCGCTACAAAAGCGCGCTCGAAATCCGGCTGCTGCGCGAAGCCGGGCACATCACCGACGCGGCGTTCGACGCCATTCGCCCAGAACTGAAGCCGGGCGTGACCGAAGTCGAGGTGGCGGCACGGATCGTCTACGAAATCGAGCGGCGGGGCGCGGGGCTGTCGTTCGAGCCAACGGTTGTCAGCGGCAACGACCACCCGATCCCGATACGAATGCCGACCGAGCGCAGGCTGAAGCCCGGCGACTCGGTCATGATCGACATCGGCGCGATGGTGCAGGGGTATCAAGCCGACGCGACGCGCACGTTCGTGCTGGGCGAGCCGAACGCCGCCCAGCAGAAGGTGTGGAACGCGATCCTCGGCGCTTACGATGTCGTCTTCGAGCGCATCCGCCCCGGCGTCCCGTGCCGCGACCTGCATGTGGTAGCGGTCGGCGTGATCGAGGGCGCGGGGTACAAATTGGTACACCGGATCGGGCACGGCATCGGGCTGTCCACGTCGTTCGAATGGCCGAGCCTCGACAGCGAGACCACGCCGCTCAAAGCAGGAATGACGTTCTGCATCGAGCCGGGGATTTACGTCGATGGCTCCGGCGACATGAAGCTGGAAGACGACGTGGTGGTGACCGAGGACGGCTACGAACTGCTCACCACCAGCCGGCGCGATCTCGCCGTTTAGCGACCCACAGTTAGCCCACCAGCAAAGAGCGCTTCTGAGTCAGCCAGGAGCGTTTTTCGATCATGACAAACGTCACTGATATTGACACGGATGGCTTACAGCGTTCGGTTTATCGGGTAAAATTCCGCGTCAAAAATTAAGGGGGAAAAACCGTGAAGATCGGCATGGTAACGGATAGTCTGGGTTATTTGAGCTTTGACGTACTGGTGAAAACCGCTTCAAGTCTCGGCATCCAGCAGCTTGAATTTCCGTGCGGGAACTGGAGCCAGGCTCCCCACGTGCAACTCGACCAACTGCTGGCGAGCGAGGAAGCACGCAGGCGATTCGTCGGGACGGTTCAGGATCACGGCTTGAGCATCAGCGCCCTGAATTGTTCGGGGAATCAGTTGGCTCCCGGCGAGCGCGGCAAAGCGCACGATACGGTCGTTCGCAAGACGATGGAGCTTGCCAGCCGGATCGGCGTACGGCGGATCGTCATGATGTCCGGCTTGCCGGCAGCGCGCGGCGACAGCGAACCCAACTGGATCACGGTTGCCTGGCCCCCGGAAACGACGCGCACGCTCGAATACCAGTGGGAAGAAGTGGCGATCCCGTACTGGCGCGATCTGGTTCAGTACGCCGCCGGGCTGGGAATCGAGCGGATTTGTATC
>JADLHH010000043.1 GCA_020848855.1 Anaerolineae bacterium
AAGCGCCGGACGCACCACGTCCGGGTATTCGAACGTCAAGCCGCTGATGAAGGCGTCGGCTTCGCCCAGCGCCAGCATCAGCGAGCCGAGCAGATTGCGGTCGCGCAGCAGGGCTTTGGCTTTGGCTTCGGTGACGCCCTTGCGCCGGCGCTGCTCGTAGAGCGTTGGGATGTAGCGGTCGCGCAGGTCTTCGGCAATCGGGTCGACGATCTTCGGCTGGAAGCGCAGCCCCAGCTCGGCAATGACCGACTCGATCTGCTCGCGGCGTCCGATCAGCACCGGCTCGGCGAGTCCCTCTTCCTTGACCTGCGCGGCGGCGCGGATGATCTTGGACTCCTCGCCTTCGGCAAAGACGACGCGCTTCTTCGCGCCGGCTTTCGCCTTGCTGATGATGCGGCTGCGCGTCTGCTGCCCGATGCCCTGCCGGCTGATCAGTTCCTCGCGGTAGGCGACGAGGTCGATCTGGCGGCGGGCGACGCCGCTCTCCATCGCCGCCTTCGCAATTGCCGGCGCGACCCACAGCAGCACGCGCGGGTCGAGCGGCTTGGGGATCAGGTATTCGCGCCCGAAGCGCAGCGACGACAGCCCATACGCCGTCAGCACGCTGTCCGGCACGTCTTCCATCGTCAGGTCGGCAAGCGCCTGCGCCGCCGCCAGCTTCATTTCTTCGTTGATGCTGGTGGCGTACACGTCGAGCGCGCCCCGGAAGATGAACGGGAAGCCGAGCACGTTGTTCACCATGTTCGGGTAGTCGGCGCGCCCGGTCGCCATGATCACGTCCTTGCGGACGGCGAAAGCGTCTTCCCATTTGATCTCCGGGTCGGGGTTCGCCAGCGCGAAGATGATCGGGTCTTTCGCCATCGAAGCGACCATATCCGGCTTGAGCACGCCCGGTCCCGACAGCCCGAGGAACACGTCACTGCCGCGCGCGGCGTCTGCCAGCGTGCGGGCGTCGGTTTCGACGGCGTAACGCAGCTTGTAGGCGTTCATGTTTTCTTCGCGCCCGGCGTAAATCACGCCGGTCGTGTCGACCAGAATGATATTTTCTTTTTTGATGCCCAGCCTGACATAAAAATCCGAGCAGGCGATGGCGCTCGCGCCCGCGCCGGAAACGACGACGTGCATATCTTCGAGGCGCTTGCCGTTGACCTTGACCGCGTTGAGCAGCGCCGCGCCGGAGATGATCGCCGTGCCGTGCTGGTCATCGTGGAAGACCGGGATGTCGAGTTCTTGCTTGAGAATACGCTCGACGTCGAAACATTCCGGCGCTTTGATGTCTTCGAGGTTGATGCCGCCGAAGGTGGGCGCCAGCGCACGGATGACCGTGACCATTTCATCGACGGTCCTGGCATTGATCTCGATGTCGAACACGTCCACGTCGGCGAAGCGTTTGAACAGCACGCCCTTGCCTTCCATCACCGGCTTGGCAGCGAGCGCCCCTCGGTTGCCTAATCCGAGGATCGCGGTACCATTGGAGATGACGGCAACCAGGTTCGACTTGGCGGTCAGCTCGTAAGCAGTGAGCGGATCGCGCGCGACTTCGAGCACTGCCTCGGCAACGCCGGGAGAGTAAGCGAGGGACAGATCGCGCTGCGTTTGCAGCGGTTTGGTCGGCGTCACCTCGATTTTGCCGGGGCGTCCCCGGCGATGATACTCAAATACGTCCTGTGGTGTGATTGCCATTGAACTTGCTCCTAACTGGCGAATGAAGCCGGTCAGATTGTAAACGCTGCCGCTGCCATGCGCTATGCTGCCGTTTGTGCGCTCGTAACAAATGCTGCCAGAATCAGGGGCAAGGTTATAACGTTGTAAGATCGATCATGGAACTATGTGTATCAGGGCTACATAGAATCTCGATTATTACGAAACGTGAGGTTTTGTGAAAGTCGTGTGAATTATCCCAAATTCGCTAGACTCTCAGGAAAATTAATTTATCATTGAGATCATTACGGATTGGGACTTAAGTCCTGTGGGGGTGCGACATGAGTACTAGTTATTTCTCATCCGACGATCATCAAGTTCTCTCATCGCTGCCTACTCGTGATGCGCAGCAGGTTTATGACAAGCTGCTCGAACTGCATCGCACACTGTATCGCCGGATGCGCGATCACAATTATGATCTTCATCCCCATTGGAATAAGACTGCGCAGGTTTCCACGCGCTCGGCAACCTGTTCCGGCGAGATCACCGGCTTGACGCTGCCGTACCTGCGCTCGCACGAGCAGAGCATTCTGGTCGAACGGCTGATGGGGCGCGACGGCTCCGAAGCCTCCGGCGATGTCTACCGCCACCCGGTTGTCGAAATCCGCATCACCCCGGAAAACTTCGTCGTCGAACTGGTCGCCTCGCCGCTGTCGTGGTGGGATCAGCGCAACCTGATCGGCAAGCTGACGGTCGCCCGCCACCGCGAAACCCTGCGCGGCATCATCCAGCGCATCGACGGCGATTACCGCTTCGGCTTCTGGGACGGCATTCACCTGAGCGACATGCACCTGACCAGCCGCCAGCTTCTGCGCGGCAACATCCTCGACGAGTGGATGAGCACCTTCTCCGACGGGCAGGACTGGCTGCGCATCGGCGCGTGGTACGAGCCAGACGACCCGGCGCTCGCCGCTGACCGCATCCAGAGCGAAGTAGTCGGTCGCGTGGTGGCGCTCGAAAAGCTGTACACCTTCATGCTGTGGACGAGCAATAATCATTTCCAGACGTTTTATCGCAAAGTGTCGAGCTTTGGTGGGCGGGACGCCCGCATTTAGAACCGTAACCGTTCAAATTCTGAGCGCATGTGGTTATCCGAGGGGTGTTCGTATGAGCACCCCTTTTGTTTGCGCCGGAAGCGGGGCGAGCGTGTACAGTCCGGGATTTTTTGCTAAAATTTGTGCAGGTTGCTTACTCCAAGATTGAGTGCGCATGGCGGACGTAGCCAAGTACCCCCTTTCCAATATCGCGCAGCGGGTCATCACGGCGGTCGTGGTCGCGCCGATCATCATCGCAACGGTGCTGCTGGGCGGCTTGCCGTTCATGATCGTGGTCACGTTCTTTTCGGTGGTCGGCTTGACCGAGTTTTTCATTCTGGCGCGCAACCGCCCGTCGCAGGGCCGCGCGCTGGTTGGCATCCCGACGCTGATTGTGCTGGCGCTGGCGTTCTACCTGAACGACGCGCGCCTCGGCATTGGCGCGCTGGCATTATGCATGGTCGTCACGTTTGTTCTGGAGATCATCCGGCACCGCACCGAATTCCGGCGCAGCGTCTTTCAGGTCGGCATGACCCTGGCTGGCGTGCTGTACCTCGGTTTGCCGACTGGCTGCCTGATCGCGCTGCGGGCGCTGCCGGATGGCGCGTTGTGGATTCTGCTGATCCTGTGCATCACCTGGGGCACGGATACGTTCGCCTATATCGGCGGCAGGCTGTGGGGCAAAACCAAGCTCGCGCCCCGGCTTTCGCCCAAAAAGACGCGCGAAGGGGCGGTTGTCGGCGTGCTGGGCGGCATTATCCCGTCGCTGATCCTGCTGGCGGTCACGCAGCATCTGGCGGCTGGCACGCTGGTGCTGGTCTTCGCCGGACCGTTCGTGGCGATTCTGGGCGACCTGCTCGAATCCGGGTTGAAACGCTTCTTTCAGGTCAAGGACTCGCACATCGCCGGGCTGGACATTCTGCCCGGTCATGGCGGCATCCTCGACCGGGTCGATTCGCTGCTGCTGGTGACGGCGTTCGCCTATCTGTGTTTCCTGCTGCTGGGTATCGAATAAATTCATAGACGTAAAGGGCTGTGCAGCAGACATCGTGATATAGTAACCGGAGAATGAGGTTACAATTTTCCAATGAAGCCGTTTTCCCCGTGCGAAGCGGGCTGGCACGCGAGCGGCGTCATTATCGGAAACAGCCGTTGTATGACTACAATAGATTCTGTAGGTCATCAGCGAGTGTACGGAACGAGGTGGGGGTATGTCATCCTTTGATTTTCGTGAAAGCGACTCGCAGGCGCCCAACCGCGAGGAGCTTCTTCAACTGGCGATCAACGCCGCGCGGGCGGGCAACTACAAACCCGCGCGCCTGATGTTTGAGCAGGTGCTGAAGCAGGACAAGAACAACGAGCGCGCGCTGATGTGGCTGGCGAAAATTGCCGAAAGCAAAGCCGAGCGGCGCGAATGGCTCACCCGCGTCCTGAACGTCAATCCGAACAACGACGTTGCCCGCGATGCGCTCAAGCGGATGGCGTACAAACGGAGTGCCCGTGATAACCGCGTCTTGCTGACCTTCGGCGTGCTGGCGGGCGTTCTGATTGTGCTGGCGGTGGTCATTGTGCTGGCGCTGGCATCGAGGGGCGTATAGCCGCCTGATTGGAGTAATCCCTTGTCTGAACAATCGAGTATCTCGTCCCGATTGCGTGAAGGCATTGATGCGGCGAAGCGCGGCGACAAAATCACGGCGCGGCGCTTGCTGCAGCAGGTGCTGAGCATGGACGGCGATAACGAGCTGGCGCTGATGTGGATGGCGTCGGTGGTTGATACGGTCAATGAGCGCCGCTTCTTTCTGGAGCGGGCGCTGAGCATCAACCCCAACAACGCCCGCGCCCGCGAAGCGCTGCGCCGTCTTGGCGTGGAAAACCCGCAGACCCGGCGCGCGCCTGCGCCCGCCGCGACCGATTACGTCCGCAATGTGCAGACGCGCGGCAGCAACCTGTATCTGATCGCCGCGGCGATTGTGGCGTTTGTGGTGATCGCGATTGTGGTGGCGGCGCTGGTGTCGTCGCTCCAGCAGCAGAATGCGCCGCCTATTCAGCAGCAGAACCAGCAAAGCGTGCAGGCGACGTTTGCCGCCTTCGCCAACCCGTCGGCGACCGCGACCACGCCCCGGCGCGCGCCGACCGCGACCGTGCTTCCCGGCATTGTCGTCACGCTCGATCCCAACCTGATCACGCCGCTGCCGCCGACGTTCACGCCGACCTTCACGGCGCTGCCGAGTGAAACCCCCCTGCCAACCGAGACGCCGATCCCGCTGAGCGACTACACAATCGTCTACAGCGATATCGAAGCCGGCGCTTCCGAGTCCAGCCTGTTCCGGGGCAAAGCGGATGGCACCGGCGAAGTCAAGCTGCAGGCGGGCGACCTGGGCGGCTTTGGCGATATGTCCTACGATTCGACCGGGCAGCGGATTGTGTTCATCCGCATGGTTCCCAACACCGAAGGCGCCGCGCTGCCGGCGCTGTTCGTCGCGTCGATTGACGCGCTGGATGCTGCTCAGCAGATCACGAACATCGAGGACGCGGCCGTAGCGAACCCAAGCTGGTCGCCGGACGGCAAGCAGATCGTGTTCAGCGGGGGCGGCGGCGCGCCGGGGGACGAGGAAAACTACATCGTCAATGCCGATGGCAGCGACCTGCGCCGCATCACCAACAACAGCGCCCGCGACTTCGACCCGCAGTTCTCGTCCGACGGCAGCCACATCGTGTTCGCGTCGGATGTCGACAGCCCGGGCTTCACCAAAATCTACGTGATGAACATCAACGGCGCGGGCATTACCCTGCTGGCGGGCGTGCCGAACAGCTACTCGCCGACGTGGTCGCCGGACGGCACGCGCATCGCATACGTCAACGACCAGCAGGGCGACGGCGACATTTACGTGATGGATGCCGATGGGCAGCGTTCTTTCCTGCTAACACAGGATGACGGCGGCGCGGAAGACCGTGACCCGGCATGGTCGCCGGATGGGCGCTGGATCATCTTCGCAACCAACCGCGACGACGAGGAATTCCGCTGGTACGCCATCAATCTGCAGGTAGTCCTTCATCCGGACACCGTCACCGGGCGCAGTCAGGTATCGTTGAGATTTGTTACTCGCTGAGGGTTGAGGCTTGAGCACACCAAACAATACCGAAGAACTGCTTCGTAAAGGTATCGAAGCGACGCGCGCCGACCGCCGAAACGAAGCGCGTGGCTACTTCGAGCGCGTGGTCGAAATCGACGAGAAGAACGAGAAGGGCTGGTTCTGGCTGGCTTCGGTCGTCGACTCGGACGAGGAACGGCGCATCTGCCTGAGCAACGTCCTTCACCTCAACCCGAACAACGAGCGCGCCAAGCGCGCGATGGACGCGCTGCAAGCCAAGGCGAAGGAGAAGAGCGCCGCCGTTGTCGAGGATGAGGTGGTCGCCGGGGTTTCCCGCCGCCAGATGACGCTGATTCTGGGGGTCGGCGCGGTGGCGGTGATCGTGATCCTGATCATCGCGCTGACGGTGATCATCGGCAACAGCAACCGCGAAGCCGCTGAGCGCGCGACCGCCGTCGCGGTGGCGCAGCAGGCGACCGGTGCCGCGCAGACGCTCGTTGCGGCGCAGGCGCAGGCGACCAACGATGCCATCGCGCTGGCAGCGACACAGCAGGCGCTGGTCACGCCAGTCGTGCCGACCCGCGCCGTGCCGACACTGCCGCCGACTTGGACGCCCACCCCGGAAGCCACGCTTGCGCCGACCCGTGAAGCGCTTGCGCCGCCGGTTGGCTTGAAAGGACGAATCGCAGGGTGGGGCGGTCAGGACTTGCTCAACGTCGGCTATCTGCCGGTTGGCTATTTCGATCTGGAAGCTGGCGCGCAGTTCACGGAAATTGGCACGGCGCTCGGCGAAAACGTCTCGTTCTCCACCAACGGTCAGCGCGTGCTGTACACAGTGTACGACCAACTGCTGTTCGGTCCGTCGCTGGAAGCCGTCAACCTGAACGGCACGCAGCTTGAATCGCTGCCGGATCGCTGGCTGGGGAAGAACGTCTTTCAGCCGCAGATGGCGCGCTACGGCGGTCCCTTCAGGCAGTACGTGGTCTTTGTCGCGCTGACCGATACCCGGCAGACGACGCATGTGTTCCTGCTGAACCTGAACCCGCCGCAGGGGCAGGACCCGCTGCGCCAGCTCACCGACGACGAATCGACGTATACCGATCCGGTGCTGTCGCCGGATGGCAACAAGGTGATCGCGGTGCGCGCGAACATCAACACTGCCAATCCGTCGGTCGATCTGATGAACATCGACGTGGCGACGAAAGCGCAGATTCCGGTCACCAATGATGGCGCGTCGTATACGGAATCGTCTCCGTTCTACACGACCAGCGGCGGACAGGTGCTGTACGCCGCAGAACCGTCGAACCAGCCGGGAAATGCCGATATCTACCTGCGGAATGCCAATGGCAGTGGGTCGAGCCAGGTCATATACGCGAGTCCCGCGAACGATATTATCCCGGTGCTGAGTCCCGACGGTCGGTACGTTGCCTTCGCCAGCAATGCGGTCGGCGATGGACGTTACGATATCTACATTTACGACCGGAGTACGCAGTCGGTATCGCAGCTAACGGACTTGGCGAACAATTACTACCCGGGCGACTGGTGGCAGCCGTAGCCACGACGGGTTTTGATCAATGATTTGATGGGGGCTGGCGTCGTTGATGAACGGAAATCTAGTCTGGCGAAACGCCTCGCTGGATGAACTGCTGGCAGCCGGGAAGGAAGCGCTGGCTGCGGGAGACTCTGACCGGGCGCATGAGATGTGGCGGGCGGCGGCGGTCGCCAACCCGTACGACGAGCGCGTCTGGACGTCGCTGCTGGATGTGCTGACCGAGGAGGCAGACCGCGAAGTCTGCCTCGAAAACATTATCGCCATCAATCCCCTGAATCCCGACGCCCGCCGGGAACTGCGGGCGCTCCGGCGCGAGCGGCGCATCCGCCAGCAGGGGACGGACGAACCCGCGCCGGCGAAGGAAGCGCCCAGGCGCAGCCGCCGCAACGGCAAAGGGAAGGCAGCCGTCAAGCCGCTGCCGCCGGCGAAAACCAAAGCGAAAGCCAAGCCCGCGCCCAGGCAGGAGCAGGGCGTGCTCGCCCGCGCGCTCCTGACCGGCGTGCTGATCGGGCTGTTCGCGGTGGTGCTGGGGATTGTCGTCAGTATCGTCGTCTACGGGGGCGTACTCAACGGGGTAGCGCTCTAATCTTCTCGATCAACTGCGACGTGCTGTGGTCGGGTAAGTAGTCGATCAGCACGATTTTGCCGCCGAAAGCGCGCATAGTGTCCGCTTCAGGCAGCACCTTATGGCGGTAATCGCCCCCCTTCACGTAGATATTCGGCTGGAGCGCGGTCAGGATGGCGTCAGCGGTATCTTCCTCGAAGATGATCGCGGCGGTGACCGGCGCGAGCGCCGCCAGCAGCCGCGCCCGCTCGACCGCTGGCACGAGCGGTCTGCCCGCGCCCTTCAGCCGGGCGGTGCTGGCGTCGCCGTTGACGCCCACGTAGAGCGCGTCACCCAGCGCCCGCGCCTTCTCCAGATAATCCAGATGCCCGACGTGCAGCAGGTCGAAATGCCCGTTGGTGAAGACGAGCTTCTTGCCCTGCGCGTACAGGGCGATGCGCCGCGCCTGCGCCTCGTCGAGCGTGATGTGTTCGCCCACGACCTCAGACCTCTTGGTTATTCATCGCTAAATTCGGCTTCAACTTCTTCGATGAGGTGGTGTAATTCGCCTGTGCTGATATCTGCACGCTCACTCTTGGGGTAAATATCCACCAGAAAGATGAAATCTACCATTTTCAGATAATAGATAACGCGATAGCCACCGCTCTTGCCGCGCTGGGCATCGGTGCTGGGAATCCGAGCTTTGTAGACGGTGAGCTTTACTCGTTGTATCTGATCGCCGGGCGTTTCGCCCCGCTCCAATTGCGCAATAAACGGTTTGAGATCGCCTTCAATTCGGCGATATTTTTTGCGTAGTCGCTTGAAGCTGCGGTTGAAATGGGGAGTTGCTACAACACGAACGGACGGCTCATTCGTCATCGTCTGACCACAGCGTTTCGAGAGAGACGTACTCACCGCGCAGCGCTTCGCGGAGACCCTGCCTGATGCCCTCGCCAAGCTGTTCGGCAGCAAATTCATCGTCCAGTGGCAACGCTTCACCATGCTGAACGGCATCCTGGTCGATCAGCGCCCGCATATACTCCCGCAGCGTCTTGAAACCGCGCCGACGCGCTAACGCCTCGATTTGATCCTGTTCGCTTGATGTGAAAATCTGGTCAGACATATCATTAGCCTCTCGCTGACCTCATTATCAGGCATTTGGGACGCGCTGGCAATATCAACATAAGGGGGGCTGCCCGTTTGGGGACAGCCGCCCTGATCATCATGCTTACGCATTCGCGTCGAGCACGTCGCAGTAGCGCGTCACCGCCTGCTCCATGAACGCCGCCAAGCCGGGGCGCATCTTCTCGAAGTTGGCGTGGAAGTCCGGGTGCTGGTTGTACATCTGCCCCAGCCCGCGCAGGATTTCCGGCGTCGGCTCATAGAAGTAGCGCAGGTGCTGGTGCCAGCGCGCCATGATCGCCTGTACTTCGGGGCTGCCCGCGCCCTTGTCCATCACGCTGATCAAGTCGGTATAGATATCCCTGCCTTCCTGAAGAATCTGGTCTTTCTTGGCTTTGCTGTAGCTGCCCCAGTTGCGCTGCGATTCCCTGACCTTATCCTGATCGTAGCGGGGATCGTTCATGATCTCCTGCTCGTACTGCTTCTGTTTTTCTTCGCTGAACCCGGCGAAGAATTGTTTCTGGCTCATATCCACTTCTCCTACAAGGTGCATGATCGTGCTGTCGACGGTTTGAATGAGGCTGTGGAGCCGGTCGATCCGCTCCTGCAAGATGCCGCGATGCGATTGCAGCGCCGCCACGAGGTCGAACTTCGGGCTGTCGACGATGTCCTTGATTTGCAGCAGCCCCAAGCCGATCTCGCGGTAGAACAGGATTTGCTGAAGCCGGAGCACGGCGTCATCCTCGTAGTGACGGTAGCCGTTCTCGCCGAGCGACGACGGCTTGAGCAGCCCGATCTGGTCGTAATAGTGCAGCGTGCGCACGCTGACCCCGGCGAGGTCCGAAAGTTGTTTGACGGTGTACACCTGACCCCCTCCTCATTCGGATACAGCATAAAGTATGACGTAACGTGAGGGTCAAGAGGCAAATTTCGAGCAGGGGCGAAGCGTCCCATTCGGCGTTTGGTCGTGTTACAGTCATGAGCATAGGGACGGGTCGACAGGTTGGAGAGATGCGGCAGCGCATAGCCCTGACGGTCATTCTTGCGATAGCGGCAGCGTTTCTGCTGTACGAGTTTTCGCCCGGCGCGAATGCATCACGGCTTCCGCCTGAGACGAAGCTCGCTGTGTGGATGGGCGTTACCTGGTCGATGGACGCCCACAGCGACGCGGAGATCGCCGCCCTCGCCGACGACTTGCAGGCGCATCGGGTCGATTATGCCTACGTCTACGTCAGCTATCTGCAAGCGGGCGACGTTTTTAGCCCTACCTATGGTCAGGCAGCGGCTTTCACCCAACGCCTGCGCGCGGCTGCACCCGATGTCGCGCTGTTCGCGTGGGTCGGCGTGCCCATCAGCATCACCCAGCCGGACGGCACAGTTGTCGACAACCGGCTGGAAAGCGCGGCAGTCCGCCAGCAGATCGCGGATTTTGCCGCCGATACGATCACCGATTTGGGTTTTGACGGCTTCCACCTGAACGCTGAACTCATCCCCAACGAAGATGAAGCCTTCCTGCAAACGCTGGCAGTCATTCGTGCCGCGCTGCCCGATGGAACGCCTTTCTCGACGACGGCGCACGCCCTGCGCCCGCAGGGGTTGGTGACGCTCGTCCCGTATCCGCAGGTCGCCCACAACTGGACTCCGGCATATTTGCAGCAGGTCGCGGATCATGTCGATCAGCTTGCGCTGATGGCATACGATTCGGGGCTGCCGTTTCCGCGCGATTACCGCGCCTGGGTGGAGTATCAGACCCGGACAGCCGGAGCAGCGCTGGTCGATAAACCCACCGAGCTGCTGATCGGGCTGCCTGTGAGCGAAGAATGGACGTGGAGCCATCAGACGCAAGCCGAAACGCTTGCCGATGCGCTCAGCGGCTTGAGTAGCAGCTACTCGGATGCCGTCGCCGGAATAGCCCTGTATCCCTACTGGGAAATGTCCCCGGACGAGTGGCGGCAGGTTGCTGTCGTCAGACGATAGCTGCCTGGCTCCCGCCCCTACGCAGCGGGGCGAAGCGTGCTATCCTTATCGCTATGACGCGCTCGACTGCTTCCCCGCGACCCGCCCGACGCCTCACGCCGCTCAAAGTGATTGGCTGGCTGGTCGTCGGCGCGGCGCTGATTTTCCTGCTGGTCATGCAGGGGCGGGCGCTCATCCTGTTCGCCCAGCGTATCCCGCTGATGCTGGACGATCCCTATACGCTCAACTACGGCGAAGGTCCGCTGCTCGATCAGGCGGTGCGGCTGGCGCGCGGCGAGGACATCTATCGCGCCGACCTCTCGACCCCGCCCTACACCATCACCAATTATCCACCGCTCTACGTGATGGCGCAGGTTCCGTTTGTTAACCATTTCGGCGCGGCGCTGTGGTATGGTCGGCTGATCTCGCTGATCAGCGCGGGCGCGGCGGCGCTGTTTCTGGGCTTGACCGTGCAGACGGTCACGAAAGACTGGCTCGCCGGGCTTGCCGCCGGGCTGACGCTGCCCGCCATCCCCTACATTTTCTACTGGTCGTCGCTGGCGCGCATCGACTGCCTGGCGCTGGCGCTGAGCATGGCGGGCTTGTGGGTGATCGCCCGCTGGTATCAGCATGGCTGGGGCATCATCCTCGCCGCGCTGCTGCTGACTGCCGCCGCCTACACCCGCCAGACCTATCTGCTGGCGGCGCCGCTGGCAGCGGTCGGCTGGCTGTGGGGCAGGCGCGAGCGCTTCGGCGCGCTGGCGTTCGCCGTGCTGGTCGGATGCTTCGTGCTGGGCATCTTCGCCGTGCTGATGGTGGCGACGCGTGGCGGCATCTTCTTCCACGTCATCACCGCCAACGTCAACGCCCTCGACACCACCCTGATTCAGCATTACGTCGATGAACTGATCCAGCATTTACCGATCCTGCTGGCGGGCGGGGCGCTCTACCTGGTGCTCGGCGCGATCTGGGGACGCCGGGCGTGGTGGCTGATCGCGCCGTACACGGTCGGCGGGGCGCTGGTCGCCCTGACGATCAGCAAGGTCGGCTCGGATGTGAACTACCTGTTCGAGCTTTCGGCGGGCGTGTGCTTCGCCGCCGGTGGGCTAATCGCACTGGTGCGGCGCTGGTTCCCGCTGCGCGCGGCGGCGCTGGTCGTCCTGGCGCTGGCGGTGTCGATGGCAACCGACCTCACCACCCGCCATTACGAGCCGCTCCTGCGCGACCGCGCCGAAGATCAGGGCACGCTGGGTGAGCTGATTGCGGTGATTCGCTCGACCGATGCGCCGATCCTCGCCGACGAGGACACGGCGCTGCTGGTGCTCAACGGCAAGCCGATCCTGATCCAGCCGTTCGAGATGAGCCAGCTTGCCCTCGCCGGGCTGTGGGATCAGCAGCCGTTTCTCGATGCCCTCGCACGCGGCGATTACCCGGTGATTCTGCTCTACCAGTTGTCGCGCTCCGAACGCTGGACGCCGCACATGCGCGCCATCATCAACAACGTTTACCGCCCCGACTTCCAGAGCGGCGGGACGATGGTCTACCGCTACGTCGGTCAGTAACGCGCCCCGTATTTCCAACCGGATAGATTCGGGCAAACAGGGGATTGCCAACGCCTTTCGATTCGTGCTACAATTCGGTCGTTAGTAGTTTACTAAGGGTCAAAAAGGATGTTATCGGGTTGATGCGACCTGTCCATACGACCAGGTGACCGCCTAGTCACTCTGGTAGACGGAAGACCGTCCCTCGGTCGGATGAACTGCCGTGACCTGTTGTGGTTTAATGATACGGTACGTCGAAACAAGAAGGAGAAAGCTCATGTACATCTCAGACTATTCGGCGCAGCTTATGCACCAGGACCGGCTGCGTGAAGCGGAACGGGCGCGGCGCTTCGATGTGCTGCGTGATGCGACGGAGCAGGCTCCCATCGTCGTCGAAACAGGCTTGCTCTACCAGTTGAAGCAGTGGTTCAATTCCCGGAATCGTCGTCAGGAAGTCCGCGATGTGCGCCGCGCAACCGCAGTCTGATTGCCGGGCAGCGTGCCTTCCCTGAAAACGCCGGAAGCGAACCAAAGCTGACGGCGTTTTTGTTTGCCCCGCACATTTTGCCGCGCACGAGCCTGCGGGTTCACGAACGGAGCCGCTTGTGACATATAGAACTAGTGTTCGGTGTCGTGCCCGGTCGGGCGAAGCGGTGTCCGGTTCTCGTGTGGCGGGTATTCTGGCGGATGAGCCGCTGGAATACTTTGAAAGTCTCTATTGACCCTTCATGAGCCATATGGTTTAATGGCTCTGGCTGTGATGCAGTAAGGATGCGAACACCATGTATACAGCGGACTATGGAACGGTGCAGCTTCTGTACGAAGACCGGCTGCGCGAAGCGGAACGGAAACGTCGTCTCCTTTACCTGACGATGGACATGAACAGCCCGGCGTTGAGCGAAAGCCGGCGCAGTTGGCTGCGGCAGATTCGCCAGTGGCTGGCGTCGCGCGGTCAGCACCAGGCAACCGGCGACGTTCGCCGTCGGCGTGCGGTCTAGCGGAAGCGGTCATCACACGAGGGCGGAACTCAGGTTCCGCCTATTTTTTTGTAACCAT
>JADLHH010000044.1 GCA_020848855.1 Anaerolineae bacterium
CCGGCGTCCTCGCCCGCCTGCGCAGCAGCAGGATCGGAGACGCCTAGCTGCGCCCAGACGACTTTCGCGCCGACGGTGATCGCCTCGTCGACCACCTCCGCCAGATACTCCGAGCGCCGGAACACGTCCACGATGTCAATCGGCTCCGGCACATCCGCCAGCGTCGCGTAAGCCTTGTCACCATCGACCGATTCGATAGCCGGGTTGACCGGATACACCGTGTAGCCGACGCTCTTGAGGAAGCGCCCGATCTGGTAGCTGGTGCGTTCCGGGTTATCCGAATGACCGACGACGGCGATCACCTTCGCGCCCGCGAGAAACGCTCGCTGCGCCGCGTCGTCGTAGCGTTTGACTGAAGCCATGTGTTGTCCCTTTCCAATAATCCCATGACCACAGGGCGCAGCGTGCTGCGCCCCTACCAACGTTATATCTCACCCCACCTGAATCGCCGTCAGCACGCCGATACTGTCGTCGATGCGCTCGCCCGCCGTGACCGGGAGATCGCGCACCGAGCCGTCCGGCGCGAAATCGTACAGCTTGATCCACAGTTGATACGTCCCCGGCGCGAGGTCGGCGGGCAGGCGAATGGCGCGATTATCCCACACCGGCACACCCACCTGCCACGTATTCGTCAGGGCAAAGCCGCCGCCCGGCTGTCCGTCGCTCTGGGCGATTGGCGCGCCCGCTGCGTCGCGCAGGTACAGCCCGATGGAGTAGCCGGGTTCGAGCGGCGCGTCGGTTTTCCAGTACGTCGAGACCGCCAGCGCGCCGCCAGGCGCGTAGTCCGTACCACCGGGCAGGTCGAAGCCTACTAAGCGGATATGGTCGCCGAACGCCAGATCGGTCAGGGGTTCCGGCTCGCGAAAAGCATAGGCGTCGGGCGCGCTGAGGGTGCTGTACTCGATCAGCCGCGCCTGCGGGCTGGTTCGCAGCACGCGAATTTGATAGTAATGCGCGTCCATGAACCGCTCGACCGGGCGCACGTCCCAGGGCAAATCCGGTCCGCCGTTGACCAGCAGCCACAGCCGGTCGCGGGTTGCCGCGAGGTTGTAGATCAGACGGATGGTGTCGGTCGTGAGCAGCGCCATCGGGTTGTCCAAGCGAACCTGCGGCTCCTGTTCCGGGCTGGGCTGCTCGCCGGGCTGGAACGGCAGCGTGATCACCCGCCCCGCCCCACTCAGCTTGCCGGAATTGGCGAAAAACGGCTCGTAGCGCGGGCTGCTGAGCAGCACCACGTCGCCGGGGTCGGTTTCGGCTTCCAGCACCGGCAGCATGGCATACAGCGCGTCGTCGCCGGCAAGATAGCGCGGATCGCCGGCATCCAGCAGGCGCAGACCCATACCGGCAGCGACGATCAACAGCGCGGGCAGAACGAACACGCACCGGGTGATGCGCTGCCGCAGCGAGCGGAACAGCCACACGCCCGCCGCCAGCGCCAGCGCTGCGAACGCCAGCATCACGCCCGGCGCGTCGATGACCATCCAGGCGATATCGAGCGGAGTTGTCGCCCATAACTGCGGGATGATCACCCAGCGGAAGTAGCGCGGATCGTTCAAGCCGCCGCCCCATTCGATCAGCCCATTCGCTTCGGGAGGCAGCGCGGCAGGGTATGCCGCCCAGTCGAGCGTCACGCCGCTGAGTTGCACCCACAGGCTGTAGCCGAACAGCGCCGCGCCGAGCAGCGCCCACATTCGCGATTTCCCGATGCGCTCGAAAGCCGGCAGCGCACCCAGAATCAGGAATGGCAGCACCGGGATCAGGAAACGCGGAGACCACGATAGACCGCCAAACCAGTGGGATCCGTTCAGCCCGGCGTAGCCCAGCGCGAACGCGCCGACCAGCAGCAGGATCGCCAGCGGGTAGCGCGGCTGCCCGTGCCGGAGCAGCAGCCACATGCCCGGCAGCGCCAGCAGCACGACCGGCGACGTGCCCCAGATACTCCCGCCGGGGCTGAGCAGATAGGCTTGCAGCGCCGTCAGCAGGTACGACGCCGCATCGTCGCGCAGCAGCTTCAGGACGTTATAACGGTCGCCAAACGCCGAAACCGCGCTCAGGACGACGAAGATTACGGCGACCACCAGCGCCAGCGCGCCGAGCGTGAGCAGTGCCCGCCGAGCGCGCGCGTCACGGGCGGCGGGGATCGCGAGAATCACCAGCGCCGGGAACGCCAGCAGCGCCGACGCTTTCGCCAGCAGTAGCCCGACGACCGCCAGCGCCACACCGATCAGCAGCGGAATAGAGCGGTAGCCGCCTACTCGCAGCCGTTCGATCAGCAAGCCGCACAGGAGCAGCATGAACAGAACCAGCGGCTCACGGAAAAATGTCTTGGTGTAGGGAAATATCGCCGTGCCGAACGCGAACGCGCCGGTCGTCAGCAGCGCCGCCCGCTCGGTATAGCCGAGCGCCAGGGCATATACGTACAGGACACAGCCCGCCGCCGCGCCGACGATTACGTTGAACAAATAGACGGTGTGCGCCAGCCCAATCCCCGGCACGATCCGCGCCAGCAGGTAAAGCGGCGCGGCGAGGATCACCTGAAGCGGCTCGACATCGGCGCGCTGGAGCGGGAAGTACAGG
>JADLHH010000045.1 GCA_020848855.1 Anaerolineae bacterium
CGGAGACGATCCCCGATACGGCTGGTGCGGTGACGGAAACGCGCTATATCAACTGCGCCGACCATGCGGAAGTCATTTTGTACACCATCGCGGATGGCGGGCACACCTGGCCCGGCGGCAGCATGTCGCTGCCATTCCTGCTTGGCAAGACCAGCCGCGACATCAACGCCAGCGAAACCATGTGGGCATTCTTCGCCGCCCACCCGATGCCCACGTCGTGATATGTGTGAACGTGTAGGGGCGAGGTACGCCTCGCCCCTACAATTCCTGATGTGCTAGTTACACGATGTTTCGAACTGCCACATCCACGAGCGGTTGCCGGTGTAATGCGGGAACGAGACGAACTGTCCATTCGGCAGGTTGACGCACGTGGCGTAAGTCGCGGCGTTGTACTTGAACGTTGCCTGATACCCCTGTTCCGGCGCTAATCCCCAGCCGAGCGCGTTGCGCGCCTCGGCGTAGTTGCCCCACACCTTGCCGAAGCCGTTGATCGGGCTGACGCGCGCGGTGGGCGGCGTCTGCGTGATCGGGTTGTTGGGCAGCGGACCGTAATCGGTCACGCTGTATTCGGCGACGTAATCTTTCGTGAAGATGATGATGCGTCCGCTGTCGGCGCGCCACAGCAGGAAGCCGTTTTCGAACAACTGGTAGGCGGCGCTGGTGGTCACGGTCGACGGCCCGCTGGGCATACCGGGCGGCAGCGTCCCGGTGTACAGTCCCCACGTCGAGCCATTGGTCACGGCGTTGCGCCCATCCGACAGGGTGAAATAGAACTGGGTGGCGGTCACCGGGCTGTAGTACATGATGTAGCTGGTTTCCGGCTTGGTCGCCCAGCCGAGCGACGCGCGGGCGTTAGGGAAGTTGCCCCACACCTTGCCGAAGCCCATGATCGGGCGGAGCAGACCCGCCGGCGGCGTCCCGGCGACCGGGTTGTCGGGCAGCGCTCCGTAGGAGCGTGACGGGTAGCGCGTGGCTGCGCCGCCGGTCGCGCCGACGTAGACCCATACGTCGCCGGTGTCGGTGCGCCAGATCATAAAGCCCTTTTCGAACTGCTGGGTGGTCACCGGAATGGCGAACGTGCCGGTCGCGCCTCCGGGCGGCGGCACGCGCAGCACCTGACCGAGATAAATCAGGTTGATGTTGCCGGTGCAGTTGGCGGCGGCGAGTTCGGCGGTCGTCGTGTTGAAGCGGACGGCGATCTTATACAGCGTGTCGCCGTAAGTGACGCGATACGTCGACCAGTCGCTGCGCGGCACGCACGACTGCGCCGAGGCAGGGCTGGCGACCAGCCCGGTCGCCAGCAGGCTGAACAGTACACAAATGGCAAAAAGTCGCTTGAACCTCATCCAAAGAATCCTTTCTGTCTTCGCCGGCACACAGCCGCACCCATTCGAACCCCCTGCACGGCTGGCGCCCACTATTTCGATTGTAGCATCGTAGGCTAATCCGGGCTTGTGACGCGACATTTCTGTAACATCCGATAGTGCCGTAGTACCCACCGCCTGAACGTGAATGTTGTGCGTAGACGATGTGTTCTATAATGATTGGCAATTGGCTCGTAGAAATTCAGCAGGTGCTATGCCTGAATTACCCGAAGTTGAAACGATCGTGCGCGGGCTGCGCCAGCCTTTGATTGGGCGCACCGTGCGCGGCATGTGGTACGACTGGGCGCGCACGATCCAGACGCCTGACCCGGTGCAGTTCGCCGACCGCATCCTGGGGCAGACCTTCCGCGCCGTCGAGCGTCGCGCCAAGTACATCCTGTGCCAGCTTGACCACGACCTGCTGGTGGTTCACCTGAAGATGACCGGGCGTCTGTATGTCGTGCCCGACGATGCCGTCAGCGACGCTGACCGCTGGCTGCATTTTATGCTGCAACTGGATAACGGTACGCAGCTTCGCTTTTCGGACTCGCGCAAGTTCGGCAAGGTCAGCCTGACGCCGACCTTCGACCAGATCGCACCCAGGCTGGGACCGGAGCCGCTGGGCGAGGCGTTCACGCCCGACGTGCTGTGCCAGCGGCTGCGCGGGCACGCCAAAAGTATCAAGGCGCTGCTGCTCGATCAGGCATTTGTGGCGGGCGTCGGCAATATTTACGCCGACGAAGCGCTGTGGCGCGCCGGGATCAACCCGCTGCGCCCCGCCAACAGCCTGACCGACGCCGAAATCCGCGCCCTGCACACGGCAGTCCGCGACGCGCTCAATGCCGGGATCGAACAGGAAGGCGCGAGCGTCAACTGGTATCGCAAGCCGGACGGCACGCCGGGCGAGGCGCAGAATCACCTCTACGTTTACGGGCGCGAAAATGAGCCGTGCGAGCGCTGCGGCGGGACAATCGTCAAGATACGGGTGGCACAGCGCGGGACGCATTACTGCCCGTCGTGCCAGCAGTAAGGGGATCAGGCGAATGGACAGTGGTGGATTGAACGACTTTCTGCAGCAAATTCCGGTTGGGCTGATCGTCCTGTTCTGCGGGTCGGGCATTCTGCTGCTGATCGTGACCGGCTCTATCGTCAACAGCCGCTCGCGGCGGGCGCGGCAGGCGATTCCGCCCGCCAATTTCGTGCCCGCCTATGACGACGCCGACGGCGATCTGCCCGATCTCGACGCGCTCGCCAGCACGGAAGCAGTCGCGCCGGCAGCATCGGTTCCGGTCGTGTCCGCCGCGCCGCCACCATCGCGCCCAACCGGGACGTTCAGCGTTGCGCTGACCGAAGGCGAAACGGTCGATGTCGTCGAGGTTCTGAGCATCGCGCGCTCGGTCGAGGACGGCAGCCTGATCATTCGCATTGGCGACAAAGCCTATCGCAATCCCCCGGCGGTCGCCGACGCCGAGTTTAAACGTCGCTTCCACGCCGCGCTGCGCGACTTGAACGCCGTGCAGCCGCCCGCCCCCGCGAAAAAAGCGTCCGCCGAAGCCGCCCGCGCGCCCGCGACCGACGACCTGCCGATGCCGGCGTCTTTCCCGCCGGTCGGTGGTAGTGCGCCGCTGCCGGGCGACCTACCCAAGTTCAAGATGCCGGAAGGTCCGCCGGTCAAGCCGAAGCGCGGGCAGCGCCCGGTTGCCGAGCCGATCCCCGAAATCGACATCGCCGGGGCGATAGAGGCGTTCCTTCAGCACAAGCTGATGCTGCTGCCGGAGTACCAGACTCGCAACATCCATGTGCGCCCTGCGCCACACGGCGGCGTGAAGATCGAGGTGGGCGACAGGTTCTACGACAGCGTCAGCGATGTGGAAGATGCCGACGTGCGCCAGCTTCTGACGGCGACCATCGAGGAATGGCAGGCGCGGCAGTAGGGGGCAGCGTGAACACATCGACCAGAGCCAGCGAGCTGCTGCGGCAGGCGCTCACCTCGGCGCGCGAAGCCGAGAGCGTCGTCAACGATCTCATCGTCGCCCACGATTATCAGGATGTGGCGCTGCTGGTGACGCAGGCAGCCGCCGCGCTGCTCGACGCGGCGGCGCTGCTGATGCAGTCGGACGCCGACGCCGCCTTCGACCAGATCGAGCGCGCCGAAGACCTGCTCGATACCGTTTATGGCATCATCGACGGCGAACTGGACGAGGACGAGTAAAGCAAGCGTGGCGGGTTTAAACCCGCCAGCGATGTGGGACGTGACGACCCAGGCAAATTTCGTTTGCATAGCGGGTCGTCCGAAATATCGGCAAAATGCCGCCCCTTCAGTGGGCGGCTGCGTTTTTCGTAGCTGGACGTTTAAACGTCCAGCGGCGCTTACGCATACCCCTCGCCGATTTTCACCACCCGGCGTCTGCCGTCGGCGTCTTCCACCATCCGTCCCATCGGGCGCAGCGGATCATGGGGAAAAATCAGCAGGGCGTTCGTTTCCAGCGCCCATGCCTGCCAGATGCGCTTGGTCTCCAGCGTGATCAGCGGCTCCACGTCGTAAGCCGTCATCCAGCCGAGCCGCTCGAAGTGGACGGCGAAGCTTGCCAGATCGCACACGAACGCGGCGTGCTGTCCGCCGCTTTCCAGCCGCACGCTCATGTGACCGGGTGTGTGTCCCGGCGTGACCACGCCGGTGATGCCTGGCAGCAGCTCGGTGTCGCCGTCGAGCAGGCGCATCTGCCCGCTTTCGACCAGCGGCGCGAAGTTGGACGACAGATACGTCGCCCGCGTGCGCTCGTTCGGGCGGCTGGCGTCCTCGTATTCGCGGCGCTGGACGACGTATTCGGCGTTGGGAAACACCGGCACAAGGCTGCCGTCGGCGGCGTGGGTGGTGTTGCCCCCACAGTGATCGTTGTGCAGGTGCGTGTCGATTACCAGATCGATGTCGGTGGCGCTCAAGCCGAGCCGCGCCAGCCCGCCCAGCAGCCCGCCGTTGTGCTGCTCGTAGCGGAAGATGGCGCGCTGCTTCTCGGTCAGTCGGTCGCCGTAGCCGGTGTCGATGACGATGTTTTTGCCGTGCGCCCGCACCAGCAGGTTATGCTGCACGAACGGCACGAGGTTGTCGGCGTCCGGCGGCACAAATACCGGACTCCACAGCGCGCGCGGAACCAGCCCGAACGCGCCGCCCGCGTCCATCATCACGCGGCAGTCGTTGATCAGATGCAGTTGAAACTCGCCAAGCTGGATCATGTGTACAGCCACTGTTCGTACTGCGCGACCAGCGCCGCGCGCCGGTCTGCCGGGAGAAAGGCGGACTGCGCCGCCGTGATCATGTGCTGCTTCACGTCGTCCATCGTCAGCCGGGAGTGGCGCAGCAACTGGGCGATCTCGTCGCTCAGCGTCACGTCGCACACCAGTGGATCGTCGGTGTTGACGGTCGTGCGGATGCCGTGCTGGTACAGCGTGGTGATCGGGTGAACGTCGAAATCGGACACTGCGCCGCTCAGCACGTTGCTGGTCGGGCACACTTCCAGCACTGTGCCGCGCCGCTCCAGCACGTCACACATGGACGGGTCTTCGATGGCGCGAATGCCGTGCCCGATACGATCCGCCCCCAGCGCTTCGACCGCTTCGCGCACGCTGTTCGCGCCCGCCCACTCGCCGGCGTGGATCGTGATGCCCAGCCCGGCGGCTTTGGCGCGGGCGAACAGGTCGCGGAAGGGCAGGGCGGAGTGCCCGGCTTCCTGCCCGGCGAGGTCAAGCCCAACCACGCCGCGATCCGCGTAGTCGATTGCCGCCTGCACGACTCGCTCGCCGATCTCGACGCTCTCGTGGCGGTTCATCGACAGAATCAGCGTCACGTCGATGTCAAGGCTGGCGGTGGCGTCGGCTGCCGCGTCGCATACCCATTCGACCACCTGCTCGTATTCACAGCGCATCAGGTTGTTGAGCGCCTGCGGCGTGAAGCGCAGTTCCATGTACTTGATGTTATCGGCGGCGGCGTCGGCGATCACTTCGCGGGTGACGCGCCGGATGATGGTGTCGGAGCGGTAGAACTGGCGCAGCATTTGAAACTTGCTCAGGAACTGCTGCCAGCTTCGCGGCTCGCCGGGGACCATCTGGACGAACGGGCGCAGCCCTTCGACATCGAACGCCGGCAGGTCGATTTCGTATTCCTCGGCAATCGCCAGCAGCGTCTCCAGGCGCAGCGACCCTTCGAGATGGCGGTGCAGGTCGATCTTCGGCATCTCGCGGATCGCGGTGAGCAGTTGGTCGTCGATCAAGCGGCTGAACCTTCTGATGCAGGTACTGGGAGCGCATGGTGCATGATAGCGATTATAGCCTAGATACGAGGCGGCTTGACAAAGGTTTCCGGGAGTAGGGGCACGACATGTCGTGCCCGTGCTTGCCTAACCCTTTTCCCAGACCCTTCGGAGCAGGGGAATCAGTCGCGCTCTGCCAGCAGCCAGCTCCAGTAGCGCCACGCCGAAATCACGCCCATCGTCACGGCGAGCGCGGGCAAGCCTTCCGACAGGATGACCCACAGGGTATCGGAGTCAGTATGCGGGAAGCGCATTAGCGCGTCGAGGAACTGCGCGCCGATGCTGATGGCGAATAATATCGCCCCGGCGTAGAAGCCGATGTAATAGGGCTTGGCTTTCGCCTGGTCGCCCAGCCGCTTGCTCAGCAAGCCCATGATCAGCAAAGTGATGGCAATCGAGGCGGGACCCAGCAAGCCCAGCAGCGTGGAGACGGTCATGTGCCGCGCCCTTTGGTCATGCGCCGGTAGAGGAACAGGCTGAGGGCGAGCAGCATCACCCCGCCCAGCGCCGCCGACAGGTTGCCGAACGGGTCGTGCGAGAAATTGGTGCGCCGGACGACCTGCACGCCGAACAGCATCATCGGGATGAGGAACAACTGGTAGTAGGTTTTTTCGCCCGCGAATCGCTGGTAGAACCGGGCGATCAGCATCAGGAACAGGATCAGCCCGACCAGCAGAAACCAGCCAAATAGAATGATGAGCTGGTTGAACGCGTCCGCCTTCACCGCTTACTGCAAGCCTTCGACCACCAACTGAATTGCCCGGACACGGAAATCGCGGTCGTCGCAGGCGTTGACGAACGCCTGCACCAGATCGCGCGTCGGCTGATCCTTGATCAGACGGTAGATGCGCCGGTTGCTGGCGACCGCCGCTTCGAGGATGCTGCTGTCGACCAGTTGCTCCAGCTCGCGCTCGACGGTCGCAGGGTCGCGGGCGGCGAACCTGGCGATATTCTCCGCCGTGTTCGCCGCGTGCGGGTTGTTGTGGAAGAAACGCACCAGATCCCACTTGACGAGCGTGTTGACTTTCTCACGCACGAAGTCCAGCAGGCGTGAGTCGAGGTCGCTGTTTTGCTGGGATGTCACAGTCTGCGCCACGATTTCCCTCTCTTACTGCTGCGCCACACTGTTTTCACGATCAGACCGATAATGGCAGTGTTTATACTTCTTGCCGCTGCCGCACCAGCACGGGTCATTTCGCCCCAGCGCGGCTTTCGCCGTCTTGCGCACCGGCTCTGGCTTGGTGTTGACGACCGCGCCCGGTCGAATCGCCTGCATGACCTGCACGCGCGGGCGCAGCACCTGCTGCGGCGCGTTCACCTGCACGCGGAACAGGCTGCGCACGGCGTGCGCGTGGATTTCGCTCTGAAGCACCTGCCACATCTCGAAGGCTTCGCGCTTGTATTCGACCAGCGGGTCGCGCTGGGCAACCGCCATTAAGCCGATACCCTCGCGCAGCACGTCGAGATCGGTCAGATGCCGCCGCCAGTGCATGTCAATCGAGTTGAGCATCACCAGCCGCTCGGCGCGGTGCATCAGCTCGTCACCGAGTTCGTCGGACTTGTGCGTGTAGGCGTCCTGCGCCGCGTCGATCAGCATATCTTCGAGGTCGTCGAGCGACTCGGCTTCCGCCATCATCTCCGGCGTCACGTCGACCGGCACAGGGAAGATCGTGAACAACTGACGGTACAGCGCGTCGTAATCCCAATCGTCCGGGCTGCTGTCTTCCGGCGCGAACTCGTCGATGACCTTGCCGACTTCCTCTTCGAGATACTTCATGTATTCATCGCGCAGGTCGCCGCTGTCGAGCAGCAAGCGGCGCTGGGCGTAGATCACCTCGCGCTGCTTGTTGACCACGTCGTCGTATTCCAGCACGCGCTTGCGGATGTCGAAGTTGTGCCCCTCGACGCGCACCTGCGCCTGCGTGATCGACTTGCTGACCATGCTGTTCTCGATTGGCTCATCTTCGGGGATTTTCGCCCATTCCATGAAGTTCTTCACGCGGTCGCCGCCGAAGCGCTTCATCAGGTCGTCTTCCAGGCTGAGGAAGAAGCGCGATTCGCCGGGGTCGCCCTGACGACCGGAACGACCGCGTAGCTGGTTGTCGATACGCCGGGCTTCATGGCGTTCGGTGCCCAGCACGAACAAGCCGCCCGATTCGATCACCTTCTGGCGGTCGGGCTGGATTTCCCTGGTGGTCTGCTTGACCAGCGTGTCCCATTCCTCGTGCGAGATCTGGGTGATATCCTTGCCGTCCTTGCGCAGCCGCTCGCGCACCAGCCCTTCAGGGTTGCCGCCCAGCAGGATGTCGACACCACGACCCGCCATGTTAGTGGCAATCGTGACGTTTCCGGGGCGACCTGCCTGCGTGATGATCTCGGCTTCGCGCTCGTGCTGCTTGGCGTTCAATACCTGATGCTCGACGCCCGCCCGCTTGAGCGCCTTGCTCAGCCGCTCGGACGTTTCGATAGCGACCGTGCCGACGAGGATTGGCTGCCCGGTCGACGACCGCTCCTTGATCTCGTCGACAATCGCCTTGAACTTGGCGGGTTCGGTCGCGTAGATCAAATCCTCATAGTCAGCGCGAATCATCGGCATATTCGTCGGGATGGCGGTCACGTCGAGATTGTAAATCTTCTCGAATTCTTCCGCCTCGGTCAGCGCCGTACCGGTCATGCCCGCCAGTTTCTCGTACATGCGGAAGAAGTTCTGGAAGGTGATGGTCGCCATCGTCAGGTTTTCGCGGCGAACCTGCACGCCTTCCTTCGCTTCAATCGCCTGGTGCAAGCCTTCGGAGAAGCGCCGCCCGTACATCAGACGACCGGTGAACTCGTCCACGATGATGATCTGACCATCCTGGATGATGTATTCCTTATCCAGGTGGTAGAGGGCGTGGGCGCGCAGCGAATTGTCGAGGTACGGGATCATGTCGCCGTTGTCGGGGTGGTAAAGCTGTTCGATGCCCAGCGCCCGCTCGACCTTTTCGACGCCGGCATCGGTCAGGAAAGCGACGCGGTCTTTCAGGTCAACCACGTAATCGCCGTCCGGTTCCTCGTCCTCGATGCTCTTGGGGCTGCTTTCCGTCAGCGTCCGCACGATTTGAGCGAATTTGCTGTACAGGTTGGATGGCTCGTCCGCCTGCCCGGAGATGATCAGCGGGGTACGCGCTTCGTCGATCAGGATGTTGTCCACTTCGTCGACGATGGCATAGTACAGGTCGCGCTGCACGAGCTGGCTTTTGTCGACCACCATGTTATCGCGCAGGTAGTCGAAGCCGAACTCATTGTTGGTTCCGTAGGTGATGTCGGCGGCGTAGGCTTCGGCGCGCTTCACCGGGCGCAGGTTCTGAAAGCGGGCATCTTCCGACGGGAAATCGGGGTCGAATAGAAACGACCCGCTGTCCGGGTCGCCGTTGCCGCTGTTCTGAATGACGCCGACGGACAGCCCCAGATAATGATAGACGGGTCCCATCGTCTGCACGCCGACTTTGCTCAGGTAGTCGTTGGGCGTGACCAGATGCACGCCCTTGCCGCGCAGCGCGTTGAGGTACAGCGGCAGGGTGGCGGCTAGCGTTTTTCCTTCGCCGGTCTTCATTTCGGCGATGCGTCCTTCATGCAGCACGATGCCGCCGATCATCTGCACGTCGAAGTGGCGCAGCCCGATGGTGCGTACCGAGGCTTCGCGCACCAGCGCGAATGCTTCCGGCAGCAGGTCTTCGAGTTTCGTCCCTTCGGCGACCTTCTGCCTGAGTTCAGCGGTCTTCGCCCGTATTTGTTCCTGCGAGAGCTTTTGAATGGCGGGTTCCAGCGCGTTGATGTCGTCAACCGTATCGCGGTACTGGGAAAGCGCGCGTTCAATCGGATCGCCAATGACCTTCTTGACCAGATTTCTGAACATACCAGCCTCAGTTGCTGAGCTTCCGTCGTTTACGCGGTAGGCATTATATCACACAGTTGTCAACAACCCGTTAGAATCGTCTTTTGGGCGATGGGCAGGCTGATGACGAATTCCGTCCCGCTCGAGTCGCTGCGGGTGACGGCGAGGCTTCCGCCGTGTGTTTCGATGGCGCGCCG
>JADLHH010000046.1 GCA_020848855.1 Anaerolineae bacterium
CCCGCCCGAACCGCCGCCGATCCAGCCGAGGGCGATAGAGAACAGGTCGTCGCCGCGTATCACGAGATAACCGATGGGTACGGCGAAGCACACCGCCACCACGATTCCGGCGATGATCAGCATGAGGATGCGCCGTCCGACGGGATAGCGCGCCCGCAGCAGGACAACCAGAGCGACGGCTGCGGCGAAGGGAACAGCCGTGAACTTGAACAGCGCCGCCAGCGCCAGCGCCAGCCCCGCAATCACCGCCTGCCGGATCGTGCCGCGCTCTGCCAGCCGCCAGCCTGCCCACAGCGCCAGCATCACCAGCGCGCCCGCCTCGGCGTCGCTCAGGGCGAGCCGCTCGAAGAAGAAGAGATACGGCGACGTGATCCACAGCGCGCCCGCCAGCAGCGCGGGCGTCGCGCCGAACAGCCGCCGCGCCAGCGCGTACCCGGCGGCGAAGCCGATCAGGCTGACGAAGATCGTGGCGATTCGCCCGGCGAAAACCGGCGCGTTCTGTGGGTAGAACAGGGCGATTGCCCAGTGGTTGATGATTTTGCCGTCGCGGATTTCCCAGAATGGGTGGAGATTCCAGACTTCGACGGCGCGGGTGAGGTGCAAGCCTTCGTCGTTATGCAGCGGGAGTGATTCGAGTGCGGGGATTCGACTGAGCCAGAGGATCAGCAGCAGTAAGACGGCTGTTCGCAAACGCGGTTCCTGCTATCGGTGCTTATAAGTTGCCTGCGTGTGAGTTCTGCAAACAAAAAAGCCCGCTGCGAAACCGGCGAGCTTATCCGGGCTGTGGGGTGATTCGCTAGGTGTTTTCGTCCTCGACCGACCGCTGCCCTTCGCGGTAGCGATAGGTGATGCGCCCGCGCGTGGGATCGTACATGCTCATTTCCACGCGGACACGGTCTCCCAGCAGGATGCGGATGTAGTACTTGCGCATCTTGCCGGAAAGATAGGCGAGGATGCGGTGCCCGTTTTCAAGCTCCACCAGAAACTGTGTATTGGGCAGGGCTTCGACCACCGTTCCTTCTACTTCGATCTTATCTTCTTTCTTCGCCATTATGTGCCTTTTGCTCGCCTAAAGATGAATGCCGCTGCCTTGTCGGGCAGCGGTTTTCCAATGCGCTCCAGTTTGAGCACCCGACGTTGCTTAGCGGGTAAGTGCCTTGCGCTGGCGGCGGCGCGAGCGTCGAATAGCCTTCTTCTTTTCAATGCGCCGCAGCTCACTCTTGGAGATATGCCAGCGTTTACGCCGAACGGTGCTGAGCACACCACTGTTGGTGACCCGTTTGCGGAAGCGACGCAGGAGCGATTCCTGCGACTCGTTGGGTTTTAAGCTTACATGTGCCATATTTCGCCGTTCACCTCCCTCCGTTTAGTGCGGAGTGCTGAGTACTGAGTGCTGAGTAAAAACCACTTCGAGGCTTATCGATAATCTACCCGGAAGACGTCTTTACTCAGTACTCAGCACCCGTCGCTCAGCACTGATTTGATATTACTCAGCTTGCGTTTCTAATTGTACAGAATCTGTCGGCTCAAAGCTACTGTCATCTGTCGCTTCTTCGTCGACTTCGGTTTCGGTGCTTTCATCGGTGCTTTCAGCAACTGCCGGCTTCGCCTGCGCGATCGTTTCCAGCCAGCGCTGCTTTTCGTCGTCGGTCACTTCTTTCAGGCTCAAGCCCAGGCGCTGCTTGTCGGACTCGATGCTGATCACGCGCATGAGCAGGCGCTGCCCTTCATGCACGACCAGCGACGGGTCTTCCGGCTGCGGGTCGCTGATCTGGCTGGTATGCAGCAGCGCTTCGATGCCGGGGTCGAGGCTGACGAACGCGCCGAACTGCGCCACGCGCGAGACCACGCCTTCGACCAACTGCCCAATATGATACAGTTCGTCGACGACCGCCCACGGGTTTTCCTGCAGGCGCTTGAGGCTCAGCCCGATGCGCTTGCCTTCGGCGTCCAGCCGCAGGATATACACTTCGACCTCGTCGCCCACCTTCAACACTTCGCGCGGGTGGTTGACGCGGTGCCACGCCAGTTCCGAAATGTGGATCAGACCGTCAGCGCCGCCGAGGTCGACGAACGCGCCGAAGTCACGCAGCCCGCTGACGACGCCCTTGCGGACTTCGCCTTCGCGCAGTTGGTCGAGCAGGACTTCCTTGCGGGCGTCGCGGCTGTCGCGCTGGGCGTCGCGCTGGCTGAAGACCAGCCGGCGGCGCTTGCGGTTGACCTCGATCACCTTCAGCGAAATCGGCTGACCGACCAGCCGCTGCATCCGCATCTTGCGCTCATCCTCGTTGAGACCACGCGGCAGGTCGAGGACGTGACTGGCGGGTACGAACCCGCGCAGGTTGCCGAACTGGACGATCAAGCCGCCGCGATTGGCGTCGCTGACCGTGCCATCCCATACACCGTCGGTATCCAGCAGCTCTTCGGCGCGCTTCCAGTCTTCGGTCTGCTGCGCCTGCGAGACAGACAGGATCAGGTTGCCCTCGTCGTCTTCCATGCGCAGGATCATGACGTCGATGTCGTCGCCGACGACATACGCATCGATATCGGTATTCATGCGTTCGAGGTCTTTGCGCTGCACGATACCGTCGCGCTTCATGCCCTCGATACCGACGATCAACCCCTGCTCATCAATGGCGACAATGCTTCCGGTGACAATGTCGCCCCGCTCCGGGACTTCTTCGGCGAAGGACGCCTCCAACAGCGCGGCGAAATCCAGGTCGTTGTCTTCTGTCATCAACGAGTGTTCTAGTTGCATCGGGTCCCCCCATAGGGATTGTATGGTGTTTTTTTGGACTTTATAGGAACGGGCAAAAGAAAACTCGGATCACTCAACCCTGCAGGGTTAAGCTACCGAGTTCTGCTGTGGCGGCTATTTGAATAAAGCACAACGAGCAAAAATGCGCCGGTCAGCCATTCTGCGCTGCCAACGCTTCCCCTTTCCTTAAAATCGTTGGGGATTATATGAGGTTGTGAAATGTTTGTCAATGTGGAGTTGGGAAAACGTTACGGTTTGACCAGGCAAAAACCCCGCGGCGCGGGGTTTTTGAAGATCACGAAGCCCAAATGACAATAATTAGAGGGTGTTTACGATGTTGGAGAAGATGTTGCCGATTGCGGGTCCGAGCAGCGCCAGGATGACGATGACGACCACAGCGACCAGAACCAGGATGAGGGCGTATTCGACGAGACCCTGACCTTCTTCACGCGGCTGATACAGCATGGCGTTTTTCCTCCTTTCCGCGAAGATTTAGATTCATGCTAGCATGGGGTTCGAATTTAAGTCAATACGATGTTCGGCAATCTATACGCAAATTATATGATTTAGATCATGTAATGACCTTTTGACAATCCCTTAGCGTAGTCTTAAAATCCCCCGAACTCGGATGCCCGTGGCATTGCGGGCACACATGAAATTTGTTACTAGGAGTCGCTCGTTATGAGAGAGTATACGACGGATAAATTGAGAAATGTTGCCTTTGTCGGGCATCAAAGCTCCGGCAAGACCTCGCTGGTCGAGGCGCTCTTATTCAATACCGGGGCGATTAACCGACTGGGGCGGATTGAAGAGAAAAATACCGTCTCCGACTGGGAGGATGACGCCAAGGAGCGCGGCTTGTCGCTGTCCTCCTCGTTGATCCCGGTCGAATTCAACGACCACAAAATCAATGTGCTGGATGCGCCCGGTTATACCGACTTTCAGGGCGAAGTCAAGAATGCGATCCGCGTTGCCGACTCGGTGCTGGTCGTGGTGGACGCGGTATCAGGTGTCGAGGTTGGCACCGAACTGGCATGGCAGTATGCCCAGCAGTATCAGCAGCCGATCATCGTCACCATCAACAAGATGGATCGTGAGAATGCCAATTTCGAAGGCACGCTCGCCAGCCTGCGCGAGAGCTTCCCGGAATATAAGTTTATCCCCGTGATGATCCCGATTGGCTCGCAAGCCGATTTCAAGGGCGTCGTCAACCTGTTGACGATGAAAGCCTACTACGACGCCGGCGCGGAACGTTCCGACATGCCCGCCGACATGCAGGATGCGGCGGACGCAGCGCGCGTCGTGCTGGTCGAAGCGGCAGCCGAAGCCGACGATAACCTGATCGAAAAATACTTCGCCGAAGGCGACCTGACGAGTGAAGAAATCCGCGACGGGATGCGCAAAGCCGCCCGCGACGCTTACCTGAAAACTGTCCCGGTGTTCGTCACGTCGGGCACGAAGAATGTCGGCACTGTGCCGCTGATGGAAGCGCTGATCGCCTATATCAGCCCGCCGTCGGTGCGCCGCGTGCAGTACGAGAAGCCGGACGGCGAGCATGACTTCCTGATGCCGCCGCAGTCCGACGAAGGTCCGCTGGCGGTCTACGTCTTTAAGACCAGCAACGACCGCTTCGTCGGCACGCTCAACTATTTCCGCATCTTCTCCGGCAGCCTCACCAACGAAACGCGCGCCTGGAACGCCACCCAAAGCGTCGAGGAGCGTTTCAACTCGCTGATGATCATGCGCGGCAAGGAACAGATTCCGGCAACTAAACTGCACGCCGGGGATATCGGCGTCGTCGCCAAGCTGTCGCACACCAAGACGGGCGATACCTTCAGCAGCAAGGACAACCCGATCCAGATCACCAAGCCGAACTTCCCCGCGCCCTTGTACATGGTCGCGCTGATGCCGCGCACGCAGGCGGACAGCGCCAAGATGGGGACGATCCTCACCAGCCTGTGCGAAGCCGACCCGACGCTGCGCTGGCGTCAGGACCCGGAGATCAAGCAGACCGTGCTGGAAGGCATGGGCGAAATTCACATCAACGTCACGCTGGGGCGCGCCGAAAAGCTGGGCGTTGGCATCAATATCGAGACGCCAAAAGTCCCGTACCGCGAGACGGTCACGACCACTGGCTCGGCAACCTACCGTCACAAGAAGCAGACCGGCGGGGCGGGGCAGTTCGCCGAAGTGTCGCTGCGCGTCGAGCCGAACCCCGGCAATGGCTTCGAGTTCGCGTCGCAGGTCGTCGGCGGTGCGATTTCCAGTTCCTTCTTCCCGTCGATTGAAAAGGGCATCCACTCGGTGCTGGAATACGGCGTGGTCGCCGGCTTCCCGATTGTGGACGTGAAAGCCATCGTTTTCGACGGCAAGGAACATCCGGTCGACTCGAAGGACATCGCCTTCCAGACGGCGGGGCGCGAAGCTTTCCGCGAAGCCTTCGTGGCGGCGAATCCCGTGCTGTTCGAGCCGATCATGGACGTGAAGATCACCGTGCCGGACACGATGATGGGCGACATCATGGGCGACCTCAACACCCGGCGCGCGCGTGTGCAGGGTATGGACAACGACGGTCCGCGCAGCATCGTCACCGCGACCGTGCCGCTGGCGGAGATGATGCGCGACGGGAACGAGCTGCGCTCGATGACCGGCGGGCGCGGCATTTACACGATGGAATTCGCCCGCTACGATCAGGTGCCGACACACATCGCCCAGACGATCATCGCCCAGCACAAGGCGGAACTGGAAGCCGCGCACTAACCAGCGCGCATTAACCGGCGCGTATTATCCAGCGTGCATTGATCATCACACGAGGGGCGACACCGATGTCGCCCTTTTTGTTTCCACGCCTCAATGATTTGCCCGGCGCATTTCATGTATAGTGCAGACACACATCCTGTTTGTGCGCGACTTAATGTTACGCCGAGGCGATTATGCCCGTCACCAGTCACCAGCGAGTGCTCGTCCAGGCTACTTATCCCAGGCTGATCGACAACATCGATACGGCGACGGTGACCTTCTTTGACCACCTGTTTCAGATCGACCCGTCGCTGAAGGCGCTGTTCATCGGCGAGATGAGCGTGCAGGGGCGCAAGATGATCCAGACGCTGTTGGTGATCGTCAACACGCTCAACGACCCGGAGTCGATCGGCACGGTGATTCAGGAAACCAGCCTGCGCCACGTGACCTACGGCGTGAAAGAGGAATACTACCAGCCGGTCGGGCGCGCGCTGATCGCCACGATTCGCCAGAACCTCGGCGCGGAGTGTACGCCGGAAGTCGAGGCGGCGTGGGCAGCGGCAATCGAGCTGGTGTCGTCGATTGCCATCGCCGCCGCCTACCCGAAGGCAGAGACGTAACAACAACCCGATTCGGATTGTAGGGGCGCACGGCTGTGCGCCCTTGTTGGATTGCCCAGAACCCCGCCCGAATCAAAACCAGTCCCGACATTTGTCGGGGCTGGCTGCGTGTTTCGTCTATTCTGTTTAATCCGCCGACGTGCGCTGCTGCTCGGCGACCGTTTCTTCGGCTGCCACATCCGGCAGCGTGTCGTCCTGGATTGGCTTGCCGGGCACGCCGGCGATCTCCAGCACCCGCTGTCGCTCGACCGTCTCGTTGGTGAGCAGTTCCTGCGCCAGCATCTCCAGCTTGTCGCGGTTTCCCTTCAGCAGGTTGAGCACGTTCTGGTGCGCTTCGTCCACCAGCCGCCGCACTTCCGTGTCGATCTTGGCGAGCGTTTCCTCGCTGTAGCTGCGCCCCTGCGAAATTGAGTAGCCCAGGAACGGCTGGTGTTCCTCGTCGCCGAAGTTGAGCAGCCCGAACGCTTCGCTCATGCCCAACTGCGCGACCATCTTGCGGGCGATGTTCGTCACCTGCCGCAGGTCGTTCGACGCCCCGCTGCTGATCTCGCCAATGGCGACTTCCTCGGCGGCGCGTCCACCCAAGCCGACAACCATCATGCCGAACAGGAACTCCTTCGAGTACAGACGGCGGTCGTCTTCCGGCTGGAACACGGTCACGCCGCCCGCCTGCCCGCGCGGGACAATCGTCACCTTGTACGTTGGGTCTGCGCCCGGCGTGAGCGCGGCTGCCAGCGCGTGCCCGGCTTCGTGGTAGGCGGTCACCCGGCGCTCCTTCTCGTTGGAGAGCGGCGGCGCTTGCGTGCCCAGCACGATGCGCTCGAACGCTTCCGAGAAATCGACCGAGCCGATCTTCTTCCGATTATGACGCGCAGCGGTCAGCGCGGCTTCGTTGGCGAGGTTGGCAATGTCCGCGCCGGAGAAGCCGACCGTCACCTTGGCGACCGATTCCAGATCGACATCGTTGTCGAGCGGCTTGCCGCGCACGTGGACTTTGAGGATGTCGAGCCGTCCGACGCGGTCGGGCAGGGCGACTGTCACCTGCCGGTCGAAACGACCGGGGCGCAGCAGCGCCGGGTCAAGGATGTCCGGGCGGTTCGTCGCCGCCACCACGATCACGTTCGTGCCCGTCTCGAAGCCGTCCATCTCCACCAGAATCTGGTTCAGCGTCTGTTCGCGCTCGTCATGTCCGCCGCCCAGTCCTGCGCCACGATGCCGACCGACCGCGTCGATTTCGTCCACGAATACAATCGCCGGGGCTTCGGCTTTCGCCCGCTCGAACAGGTCGCGCACGCGGCTTGCGCCCACGCCGACGAACATTTCCACGAACTCCGAGCCGGAAATGCTGAAGAACGGCACGCCGGCTTCACCCGCCACCGCCCGCGCCATCAGCGTCTTGCCCGTGCCGGGAGGACCGACCATCAGCACGCCCTTTGGAATGCGTGCCCCCAGCCGGATAAACTTCTCAGGCTCTTTCAGGAACTCGACCACTTCCGCCAGTTCCTGCTTGGCTTCTTCCGAACCAGCGACGTCCGCGAACGTCACCTGCGGGCGTTCCATGTCTCGCACCACGCGGGCACGGCTCCGACCAAAGCTCATCGCCTGGTCTTGTCCCGTCCGTACCGAACGCATCATCCGCCACAACAGCCACACGATGATCATCGTCGGCACAATCGCCACCAGCAGTTGGAAGATCAGCCCGGTCGTGTTGTCGCCCTGCCGTTCAGTGAACTCGACCCCCCCGAACTGCTCGGCGGTCACGCCGAACGTTTGCAGCGCGGCGAACAGGTCGGTTTCTCGCTCTTTGTAATAGTACGCAGTGCTTCCGTTCCGCAGTTCGACAAACACATCGTTCCCGCCGCGCACCTGAATCGCGGTCACGTTGCCCTGCTGAATCTGTTCGGAAAGCCGGTCAAGGGAAATGGTGTTTCCTCTGGGCGCGTTGTTCGGCTGCCCAAAAATCACCACAAACAGCAGCAGCACCACCACCCCAACCACCAGCCAGATGCGCTGTGCATTTCGGTTGGCAAAAGGGGAGTTGTTGTTGCTGTTATTCTGAGGATCGGTAGGTTTGTTACTCACACTAAAATTACTCCAAACCAGTCAAACGATGTGGGGTTCGTAGAACGTGGTGAAAAGTTGCGACACAGTTTCATGGCTCGAATTATACACCAGTTGAGGGCTTAAATCGATCTGTGCTGTCTCAGTTTCCACTTTTTCGCGCTGGCTGCCACATTTCTATTGCAACTCTTATGCATTTTCATTTCAGCCTCGTAGTCTGTCGAGCCTAAAGGTGCGAAAATAGAAGAATCATTTATAATTTAGCAAGTTCGTATAGAGGCGGTAAATTGACTGAGTGCCTGTACTGCGACTATAAGCAAATTGCAGAAAACGCGAAAACCTGCCCTCGCTGCGGCTTACCCGTGAACTTGCCCGC
>JADLHH010000047.1 GCA_020848855.1 Anaerolineae bacterium
GAAATAGCCGTTGGCGGGCGCATCGGGGTCGGCGGTAATTAGTTCCAGCAGCCGATCAACGTACAGCCGCTGGTGTTAATTCACGTAGTGCCAGTAGGTCGTTCCGGCAAGGTGGATGATGGCAGCCGGATTACCTTCTTTCGCCGACAAATACGCCACTTTGAGCAGCCGGGCGTAGTCTTCGAGCGTGCCCTCGAACTCGAAGCCGTAGACATCGCGCTCGATATCCGGCTCGTTCCAGATGATGAAGCGCTTGACGCCGCGCTCGGCATAGTAGGCGGCGGCGCGGCGCATGAAATTCGCCCAGACGTTGCCGGGGTCGTCCACCGGCAGGTACAGCCCATGCGGGACGCCGGGACCGGGCGTGCCGTCGGTCGCCCAGGCGGGCGTATGCTTGACCACCGCCACGACTTCGCGGTCACAGTCGCGCGCCGCCGCCAGCCAGCGATCATCGACGTTGAGCGTGTACCAATCGTCGGGACCGTCTGGCTGATGCTGCGACCAGTCGAAGATGATGCGCTCCCAGCCCGCGCCCAGTTCGCACACCTCGTCCGGCAGCCAGAAACCTTCAATCACGCCGAAGACGTTGCCAGCGGGCGCATTTTGGGCACGTGCAACCGCACCGGACAGCATTAACAAGCACAGCAAGGCGATCACCGTAGGGGCATGACGTGTCGTGCCCCTACACCACGCCATATATTTCGAGGCGTTTATGTTCGCGTAGAAATTCATCGCCCCGCCCCCGTCTCGCGCAGGTCGAGGATGGTCATCTGCTCGGTGCGGTTGCCGTTCCATTCGTTGATGGTCAACTGGTAGGCGATATCGACGTAACGCGGCATCTGCTTCGCCCACTCGCCCAGCCCGAAGCCAATCGCGTCGATGGGCGCGCCGCCGCGCCGCGACAGGCGCAGCTTGAGGTGGCTGTCGTCGCGCCCGACGGTACGGTAATCCTGCACGCGCAGGTTGCGGGTGACGAAAACGGGCGTCGGGTTGCCATGCCCGGTCGGTTCGAGGTCGAGCAGCCCTTCAGCCAGCGCCAGATTGACATACGCCGCGTCCAGTTCCATGTCGACATCCAGCGTCGGCGCGAGGTCCTGTCCGTCGAGCGCGGTATGGGCGAGGCTCATCAGCTTCTCGCGCAGGATCGTTACGTTCTCGTTGAGCACGGTGAAGCCCGCCGCCTGCGCGTGCCCGCCATGCCGCACCAGCAGCGCCGCGCATTGATCGAGCGCGTCGGTGATGTCGAACTGCGGGATGCTGCGGCACGAGGCGCGGCTTTCGGTTTCGCCCACTTCCATCACCACTGCCGGACGGAAGAATTCCTCAACCAGCCGCCCCGCCACCAATCCGACAATCCCCGGCTGAAAATGCCGGTCAGACGCGAAGATGAGCGGAATGGATGAGGTATCGGTAAGCTGCTCACGCACCAGCTCCTGCGCCGCGCGCGTCATCTCCTGCCGCTGCGTGTTCAAGTCGTGAAGCTGGTTCGCCAGCATGGCAGCCTGCGTCCAGTCGTCGGACGACAGCAGATCGTAGGCGATCATTGCTGATTCGAGCCGCCCGGCGGCGTTGATGCGCGGCGCGATGCCGAAGCCGATCTGTTCCGCGCCGATGCCGCCCTGCTTCAGCCCGCTCACGTCGATCAGCGCGCGCAAGCCGAGGCGCTGCGCCCGGTTGACCAGCGACAGCCCGCGCTTGACCAGCATCCGGTTTTCGAGGCGATTCAAGGGCACAAGGTCGGCGACCGTGCCGATGGCAACCAGATCGAGCAGATCGTCGGCATTCGGCGGCGCGCCGTTGCGGATGCTGCCCGCCGCGACCCGGTAGAGTGCTTCCGCCAGCCGGTATGCCACGCCCACGCCCGCCAGCATGGCTTCGCTGTACTGGAATTCATCGTCCAGCTTGGGATTGATGACGGCGAGCGCGTTCGGGATTTCCGCGCCGACCGAGTGATGGTCGGTGATGATGATGTCCAGCCCGGCGGCTTTGCCGTCCTCGACTTCCTGCACGGCGCGAATGCCGCAGTCCACCGTGACGATCAGCCGCGCGCCGCTGCGGGCGAGCCTGAGCAGAGCTTCGCTGTTCAAGCCGTAGCCTTCATCAACGCGGTGCGGGATGTAGGGGCGGACATTGGCGCCGAGCCGCTTCAGCGCTTCGACCAGCAGTGTCGTTGAAGTCACGCCGTCGGCGTCGAAGTCACCATAAACGACGATTTGTTCCCTGAGCTTGATGGCGGTACGGATGCGGGTCAGCGCCCGGTCAATGGCGCTGTTCTGCGGGCGCTTGATCGCCAGCAGGCTGCCTTTGGCAAGATCGTCGGCAAAGAGGAAGTCGTGAGCTTCGGCGGGGTCGGTCATGCCCCGGTTGAAAAGGACTTGCGCCAGCACCGGGCTGATCCCCTGATACTGCTGCAAATGTCCGCGTTCGGCAGCCGGAGCGACCTGCCAGTGTTTCGCTAAAGCCATCATGCCATCGTGACGATAAAACGTTTCGACAAAGTGTATCAGCCTAGCCACATCTCCGCCATACGCGGTAAAATTGGGGGTGCATAAATGGGTGAGTCTTCATTGGGCGCGTGCTTGCTTCGCAAGCCAAGCCGTGCGCCCCTACGCTGCAACTCATTAAATTGGACACTCCCGTAAAATGTGGACTGTGTCGTAGGGGCGGGTCCGGGACGTGCCCCTGCTGGAAGCGAAAGGACTTCTCTTGGCTGATGTCGTCTTCATGGGGACGCCGGATTTCGCCGTCCCTGTCTTAAAGCGGCTGATCGCGCATCACCGCGTGATCGGCGTGGTCACCCAGCCCGACCGCCCCGCCGGACGCGGCAAGCAGATGCAGATTTCGCCGGTCAAGCAGGTCGCGCTCGATTCCGGCATCCCGGTGTTCCAGCCAGAGAAGATTCGCCGCCCGGAAGCGATCGAGGAACTGCGCCAGTGGCAGCCGGACGTGTTCGTCGTGGCGGCGTTCGGGCAAATCCTGCCGCAAACCGTCCTCGACCTGCCGCCGCACGGGTCGGTCAACGTCCATGCTTCGCTGCTGCCGCGCTGGCGCGGCGCTGCACCGATACAGGCGGTGATCCGCGCCGGCGACCATAAGACGGGCATCACCATCATGCGCATGGACGCCGGGCTGGACACCGGACCAATCCTCAGCCAGAACGCAATCCCAATTGCCCCGGACGAAACCGGGCGGTCGCTGCACGACAAGCTCGCCGAACTGGGCGGCGACTTGCTGATCGCTACCCTGCCCGGCTACCTGGACGGCACGATCCTGCCGCAGCCGCAGGATGGCACGCGGGCGACACTCGCCCCGCGCATCCAGAAGGAAGAAGGGCATATCGACTGGACGCAGTCCGCCGCGCAGATCGAGCGAACCGTGCGCGCCTTCACGCCGTGGCCCGGCACGTTCGCGCTCTGGGACGACCAGCAGGTCAAAATCCTGGCGGGGCGCGTCATTCCCGGCAGCGCCGAGCCGGGGCGCGTCGTCCGGGTCGGCGATGGCGCGGCGATCGGCACAGACGCGCAGCTTTTCGCGCCGGAGCGTCTACAGCTTCAGGGACGCAAGCCGGTCACGCTCGCCGAATTCCTGCGCGGTTACGAACGCTTCATCGGCGCGCAGTTGACCTGACGCGCCGGCAGCCATAACCTCTCGGAAAGGGCGAATCGGGGCGATTCGCCCTTTTCTTTTGCGGCGGCGGCACTAAACTTGACGGATGCGCTATACTGCCGAAACCCGTGTGCTGCGGGTCAACCCTGAACACCCCGAAATGGAGCCGATTGCTGCCGCTGCTGAGGTCATTCGCGCCGGTGGGCTGGTCGCCTTCCCCACCGAAACGGTCTACGGCTTGGGCGCGAACGCCACCGACGCCGAGGCAGTCGCGCGCATTTTCAGCGCGAAGGAGCGCCCGGCGCTCGACCCGCTGATCGTGCATCTGGCGTCGGTTGAGCAGCTTCCGATGGTCGCGCGAGAAATTCCCGAAATCGCCTACGAACTGACCGCACTGATGCCCGGTCCGCTGACGCTGATCCTGAAGCGGCAGCCCAACATCGCGCCAAACGTCTCGGCGGGGCTGGAAACAGTCGGCGTGCGCGTCCCCAGCCACCCGGTCGCCCACGCGCTGATCGCGGCGGCGGGCGTGCCCATCGCCGCGCCGAGCGCCAACCGCTTCAGCCGCCCCAGCGCGACGACCGCTGCCCACGTCCTCGAAGACCTCGCCGGGCACGTCGATATCATCCTCGACGGCGACGCCGCCCCGCTCGGCATCGAATCGACCATCGTGGATGTCACCAGCGACCCACCGCGCATCCTGCGCTACGGCGCGCTCAAGCCGGAGACGTTCGAGGCGTTCGGCTTCGTGGTGGACGCCCCAGCCGAAACAGCCGACGACGACCGCGCCAAGCCCGCCCCCGGCATGATGCTCAAGCACTACTCGCCGCGCGCCAGGCTGCGCTTCTACGGCGACGACGCGCCGCTGGATGCGATCCTGTCACAGATGCGTGCCGACGCCAACGCCTACACCGCCCAGGGGCAGCGCGTCGGCATCCTCGCGCCCAATCAGGAAGTGGGGCGCTTCGCCGACGTGCAGGCGATTGTGGTCGCGCTCGGCGCGGACATGGACGAGATCGCGGCGCGGCTGTTCGCGGCGATGCGCGAGCTGGATCGGCAGAGTGTGGACGTAATTCTGGCGCACGGGTATGCGCGCACGGGGATCGGCGCGGCGCTGTGGGAGCGCCTGCTGCGCGCCGCCGAGGGAAAAATCATTCAGGTGAAATAGTAAAATAAAACCACAGAGACCACAAAGGTCACAGAGTTTTTTGAAATTCGTTTCTCTGTGTCCTCTGGCGGTCTCTGTGGTGAAGAATTAGTATCCCAGAACCCCGACGACCGACTGCACCGAAGCCGCGCTCTTAGCGAGCATCGCCTTCTCGGACTCATCCAACTGCATTTCGATGATCTTCTCGACGCCATTTGCGCCCAGTACCACCGGAACACCGACGTACAAACCGTCGTAGCCGTATTCGCCGTTCAGCAGCACCGCCGACGGGATGACGCGCTTCTGGTCGCGGATGATCGCTTCGACCATCTCGACCGTGCCGGCGGCTGGCGCATACCATGCGCTCACGCCGACCAGCCCGACGATTTCGCCGCCGCCCTTGCGGGTGCGCTCGATGATCGCTTGCAGCTTATCTTCGGCGATCAGCTCGCGCACCGGGATCCCCGCGACCGACGTGTGGCGTGGCAGCGGAACCATGTCGTCACCGTGCCCGCCGAGCACGATGCCGTGAATATCGCGGACGCTGATGCCGAGTTCCATCGCGATGAAGGCTTTGTAGCGGGCAGTATCCAGCGCGCCTGCCTGCCCAATCACACGGTTCGCCGGGAAGCCGCTTTCGTGCAGCGCGACGTGGCACATGGCGTCCAGCGGGCTCGAAACGATGATCAGCACGGCGTTGGGCGAATACTTCGCCACCTGCCGGGCAACATCGCCCACAATCGCCTGATTGGTCTTGACCAGTTCATCGCGGCTGGGGAACTGCCCGGTGACCGGGTCTTTCTTGCGCGGAACGCCCGCCGTAATCACGACAACATCCGAATTGGCGGTCAGGGCGTAGTCGCTACCGCCCGTAATGGTCAGGTCGAACTTCATGACCGGGCTGGCTTCCGTCAGGTCGAGGGCTTTGCCCTTTGCCACACCATCCAGAATGTCGACCAGGACGACATCTGCCAGTTCGCGGTTGGCAATCCAATGCGCGCAGGTCGCACCGACATTTCCCGCTCCAACTACCGTTACTTTACTGCGTGCCATAGTTGATATACTCCAAGCATTAGCGCAAACGTGAGTCGCTATAGGATAACACCACGACCGAGGTGCGTAAACCATGCGACTGTGGGAAATGGAGAAATTCAGGGGCAGGCATGAACCTGCAGACCACCTGCCCCTGAGAAGATAGATATACGATTTACCGGACGACCGGACCAGCCGCCAGCACTTCAGGCGACGCCTGGCTGGCGTACTTGCTGAAGTTCTCGACGAACTTCTTCACCAGTTCAGCGGCTTTCTGGTCGTAGACTTCCTTATCCGCCCAGGTATTGCGCGGGTTCAGGACATCGTCCGGCACGCCGGGGACGTGCACGGGGACTTCAAAGCCGAAGTATGGGTCGGCGACGGTATCGACGTTGTCCAGGCTGCCGTTCAGCACCGCTGTGACAATCGCGCGGGTGTATGCCAGCGAGATACGGCTGCCCACGCCATACGGTCCGCCCGTCCAGCCGGTATTGATCAGCCAGACCTGCGCGCCGTACGTGTTGAGCTTCTCGCGCAGCAGATTTGCATAGACCGTCGGGTGAAGCGGCAGGAACGGCGCGCCGAAGCAGGCGCTGAAAGTCGCGCTCGGCTCGGTGACACCGCGTTCCGTCCCGGCGACTTTGGCGGTGTAGCCGCTGATGAAGTGATACATCGCCTGTTCGGGCGTCAGCTTGGCGATGGGCGGCAGGATGCCGTAAGCGTCCGCCGTCAGGAAGACGACATTCCTGGGATGCCCGCACATGCCACTGTAGTCGGCGTTCGAGATCGTGCGAATGGCATACGCGGCGCGCGTGTTTTCGGTGTAGGTGTCGTCGTCGAGGTCGAGGCGGCGGGTGCGCGGGTCGACGACCACGTTTTCCAGAACCGTCCCGAAGCGGCGCGTCTTCTCCCAGATTTCCGGCTCGCCGGTCTTGCTCAGGTTGATCACCTTCGCGTAGCAGCCGCCTTCAAAATTGAAGATGCCGTCATCGCTCCAGCCGTGCTCGTCGTCGCCGATCAGCGTGCGACCGGGGTCGGCGCTGAGGGTCGTCTTGCCCGTGCCGGACAGCCCGAAGAACAGCGCGGCATCGTTCTTATCCTTGCCGTAGTTGGCGGAACAGTGCATCGACAGCACGCCCTTCTGCGGCAGCATGTAATTCAGGACACTGAAAATTGACTTCTTGATCTCGCCTGCGTATTCCGTTCCGCCGATGAGCACCAGCTTACGGGTGAACGAAACCAGGATGAAGGTCTGCGACAGCGTGTTGTCGATTTCAGGCGTCGCGTGGAAGAACGGCGCATCGATGACGGTGAATTCCGGGACGTGATCCGCCAGCTCGCGCTCCTGCGGGATGATGAACATGGTACGGGCGAAGAGGCTGTGCCACGCGAATTCGGTGACGACGCGGATCGGGAGGCGATGTTCGGGGTCAGCACCGGCGTAGCAGTCCTGCACGTACACATCTTTCTGCTGGAAGTACGCCATCATGCGGCGATGCAGGTTATCGAAAGCCTTCTCGTCAAAAGGCTTGTTGATCGACCCCCACCACACCTTGTCTTCAGTTTCGGCATCGCGGACGATGAACTTGTCTTTTGGCGAACGCCCGGTATACGAGCCGGTACGCACGGCAATCGGACCGTTGTGAACGACCATACCTTCGCGGTTGGCAATCGCCTGCTCGTACAGGCTGGGGGTGGAGAGATTCCAGTAGACGCGATCCAGCCCACTGAAACCGTGATTTTCGAGACCGTAGGAACTGCGCGAGATTTGTTGAACAGCTTGCTCGACCATAGTAGCAGGAATCCTTTGCATTCACGTGCGGACTATTCCGCATCACGACAATACACATTGTAGGATATTTGCCTGCCGGAAGTGCATGATAAGCGCATGAGATTGTTTGTGACATCCGTCACAATCTCATGACAGCAGGTGTGGAGTGGCTGCCGCTTCGACCAGCCGGGCGCCCTTCCCATCCGCGTCGATGGTAGTGACCGACGTATTTTTTACCGAAATCCGCTTCATCATATCGTCCACGTCGAACAGCTTCAGGAGCAGCACCCGAATCGTGCCACCGTGCGTCACGACGGCAATCTCGGGTCCTGTCTCGGCGGCGACAATATCGCGATAGGCGGCGTAAGCGCGATCCTGCATCGCGCGGCGGGCTTCTCCGGTCGGGATTACGTAGCCCAGATAGTCGAGGCTCATCTGGCGCGATTCTTCGGGATACTTACTGTTGATCTCGCTGGTCGTCAGCCCCTGGAACACGCCGAGGTTCAGTTCGCGCAGGCGCGGGTCTGGCTTGATGTCCAGCCCGTGCGATCTGGCAATTGGCTCGGCGGTCATGACCGCCCGTGTCAGGTCGCTGCTGTACACCGCCGTGATCGAACGCTCGCGCAGATAGTCCGCCAGCCGGCGCGCCTGGTCTCGCCCTGCCGTGTTCAACGGCACGTCGAGATGCCCCTGCCAGCGCTGTTCAAGGTTCCAATCGGTTTGCCCATGCCGGATCAACAGGATGCGTTTCATTCGCCTCTACTCTCGCGGGTTGACGCGCCGCCCGTCCGGCGGCACAATTAGGGTATGTTGTAGCCGATAATGCATCTCAGGAGCAAATCGCATGACCGAACATGGTCATCCTTCGAGCCGTCCGGTCCCGTTCACACTTGCCCTGACGGCAGGCGCCGGTCTCATACTGATGATCCTCTCGCTCGCCATCGGCGTCATTGAAGGCGCAGCCGCGGACAGCGCCATCGTTGGGCTGACGTTCATCGGCGGGCTGCTGCTGCTGGGCGTCGGCATCGTCGGCTGGTTCTCCGTCGTCCAACCTTACGCACATTTCGACGACATCAATGTTCCGCACTATACCGGGCATCACGACTCGCACGGCGATTCGCATGGCGACGAACATCCGGCGCTGCCTTCCGGGGAATACGATGAACACGCTATCATCCCGCATGAATAATAAGCCAGCCCGACCGCAAGACCCGGCATGACCGACCAGAATACTGCTTTCGATACGCCGCTGCCCGCTGATCACCGTTCTGGCGTGGTCGCGGTCGTCGGTCGCCCGAACGTCGGCAAATCGACGCTGATCAACCACCTGCTTAAGCAGAAAATCGCCATTGTCAGCCCGAAGCCGCAGACCACGCGCCGCCGTCAGTTGGGCATCTACACCGACGCGCGCGGGCAAATCCTGTTCGTGGACACGCCCGGCTTGCACGCCCCGCAGCACAAGCTGGGCGAGTATATGGTCAAGATGGCGGAATCGGCATTTCGTGATGCCGACGTGATCCTGCTGCTGCTCGACGTTTCACAGCAGCCGGAGCGCGCCGACCAGTATATCGCCGAAACGGTCGCTCGGCTGCGCGGCGACACACCCGTTCTGCTGGCGCTCAACAAAGCCGATCTGCTGACGCCGGAAAACCGCGAGGCGAATACTACCACGCACACCGCGCTCATCCCTCACGAGCAGGCGTACACCATCAGCGCGCTGAACGGCGACGGGGTAGCCGCCCTGCTGAACGACATCATGAGCCGGCTGCCAACCGGACCGCTCTACTACCCGCCCGACGAGGTGAGCGACATGAACATGCGCTTCATCGCCGCCGAGGTCGTGCGCGAGAAGATCATGCTGCTGACCGAGCAGGAAATCCCCTATTCGGTCGCCGTCGAGGTGGACAGCTACAAAGAGCGCTCGGACGACATGACTTACATCAGCGCGCTGATTTACGTCGAGCGCGATTCGCAGAAAGGGATCGTCATCGGCAAGGGCGGCGAGATGATCAAGAAGATCAGCACGCAGGCGCGCACCGAGCTAGCGGATATGCTCGGCACGAAGGTATTCCTCGATTTGCGCGTCAAGGTGCTGAAGAACTGGCGCAGCGACGAAAAGCTGATGCAGCGGCTCGGCTACCGGATGCGGGACGAGGAGTAGGAACGTCTATTTCGCTGGCGATATACCAAGCTGAGAGCAAATCTTCCGAGCTACCAAGTCGGAAATCTCGTTGTGTCGTGGAACAGGCGCAGTTTGATTCGTCTCAGGATTTCGGTAAATCGAGTGATTAC
>JADLHH010000048.1 GCA_020848855.1 Anaerolineae bacterium
GGACGTCAGGTTTTCACCCGGTAACGAAACTGGCGGATGTGTAATTCCAGCTAAGAGATGGCAGGCGGGTGCAGCAAACTGCTGAGCCTGCCAACGGTAGGCGCTTTGCTAACCTGGAATGCTTGCGGTACGAAAGCGGGTGTATGCCTACGTTTGGCGGGTAACCCTGAAGCAATGGTATACACCTGTGGCGCTAATCCCATATTGAAGTACAGATTTGCGTGAGCGTAAGCAATCATGCTTGCGCCACTCAGATATACGCTCGCTCTGAAGCCGGGATTTGTAGCGGTAAGCATTGCTATTCTCAATTTCATTCTGGGATCATTCGGACGATGACTAATACTGCTCACCACCGGTCGATCAACCCTCATCTTCTGGATCGCATCAAAGCCTCGGTGCAGACCGATACGGAAGTCTATATGCGGGCGGAGACCGCGTTTAAAGCCCGCCACCCTGAAATCGATTTCGATGCGCTGCACGAATTGCGTCGGACAGAATATGCCCGGCTTGATAGAGATGGGCATATTTATCTGGATTACACCGGGGGCGGGCTGTATGCTGAGTCACAGTTGCAAGTCCACATGCAGTTACTCTCAAACGGCGTTTATGGCAATCCACATTCGGGCAATCCCACGTCGCTGGCAATGACGAGGCTTGACGATCAGGCTCGCAGTTTTGTGCTGGACTATTTCAATGCCGATCCCGACGAATATTGTGTGATTTTCGCTCCGAACGCCAGCGGCGCGCTGCGATTGGTGGGCGAGTCCTATCCGTTTGAAGAACGTGGATGCTATCTGCTGACCGTCGACAACCATAATTCGGTCAATGGCATTCGGGAATACGCCAAAGCCGCTGGCGCGCAGGTGATTTACACGCCGCTGTCGCCCCTGGATATGCGGCTTGACCATGAAATGCTGCTGGATAATCTCGACCGGGCAATTCCGGATGGGAACAACCTGTTTGCCTATCCGGCGCAATCCAACTTTACCGGGGTGCGACATTCGCTGGAGTGGATCGAAATCGCGAGGAGAAAGGGCAGGAATGTTCTGGTTGACTGTGCTGCCTTTGTTCCCAGTAATCGCCTCGATTTAAGTGTGGTAAAGCCGGACTTTGTGCCATTGTCTTTCTACAAGAATGTTGGCTATCCAACGGGCGTTGGCGCTTTGATTGCTCGCCGGAGTGCCTTGTGTAAGCTGCGCCGCCGATGGTTCGCCGGTGGAACAATCACGGTGGTATCTGCCCAGGCGGATAGGCACGTTCTGGAAGAGGGTGTTGCTGCTTTTGAAGGTGGGACGATTGATTATCTTGGTTTGCCCGCAATCGAAATTGGACTCGAATGCATCCAGTATGTCGGGATGGAACAGATACACAGGCGCGTCCTAAGCATGACCCAATTCCTGCTTGATGAGTTGATGGCAAGTGACGACCCCAGCATCGGCAGTATCTGGGAATGCCCGAACTTCTTCAGGCTGAGGTCGTCCTGCTGCTGCGCCTGATTCAACATATCTTCGGCGCTCACCTGCCCCTGAACAAAAAGAGGAAGCATCGGGAGATGACGGCGTCCACTTCCATCGGCGAATAACCCGCAAGGCGGACGGATGTGCGCGATTTTCAGGGTTTCGATGAAGGCAGGAAGATAGGGTCTTCCTAGAAGAACGGGTCTTAGAGGGCTTCCAGGTTGCCGGGGATATTCCGGCTGTTCTTCGCCCACAGCACCACGTTTTCTGGCTGCGCCAGCTCGTTTCATCGGTAACCAAAGATCCGCGAAAGATGAGGTTTTTCCACCCGACAGGATTGTACCCCGGATCACAGTGCCCTATGGCTTGCTCATCGGTACTGCTATTGAACTTGTGACATTCGTTTTAACGCTGGTTTGCGATGCAGCACTTCATTCGACGTAGTCAGGGGAAGCGAACAGCCCGTCGAGACGCGCGAGGACGGGCTAGAAGTGTTGAAGATCATCTACGCGGGGCGACCGCGAGCATTCCTAAGCGCGGCGCAGTCGTACTCGCTCGCGCCAGCGGCGCAGAAGGGTTTTGCCCGGCACCTTGCCGCCGAGTATCCCATCCGGCATAAACATGACAATTAGGACGAACACGATTCCGACCAGCGTCCAGTAGCGTAAGGTGACCTGGCTCGATAAATTGACGAGGAACACCGTGATGAACGCCCCCAGGATGCCGCCTTCGAGCTTCGCCACGCCGCCTACGAGCGCTGCCATCACGATCACGACGGCGGCTTCGAGATCGGCTGTGTCCGGTGCGATCACGCCGTTGTAGAACACGGCAATTGCTCCCGCGACTCCGGCGAACAACCCGGAGATGACGATGACGAGAAAGCGGTGTCGCTGAACATTGAAGCCCATCGCCGCCATGCGCTTTGGATTGTCGCGGATGCCTTGCAGCGTAATGCCGAACGGCGAGTGAACCAGCCGCCGCATCAGTAAATAACTCACGACCGCCACGATAAGCGTGACGTAGTAGAGCGTGGACGTATGCCTTAGGTTGATCACGCCGAACAGTACCGGCGGCTGAATCCCGGCGATGCCGTTATAGCCACCGGTCACCGATGCCCACTGGAGTGCAACGCCTTGAAACAACTGTCCCAGTGCCAGTGTCATCACCAGAAAGTAGATGCCGCTTGCCCGGATAGCGATCAGCCCGAAAGCCGCGCTTAACGCGGCGGCGGCGGCGATGGCAAGGGGGATGGTGACGAGATACGAAGCGTCATAGGTTTTCCAGCCGATGCCGATGACGTAGCCAGCCATAGCGAAGAACGACATCTGCGCCAACGAGGTCATGCCGCCGTAGCCAGCCAGCAGGATGAAGCTCATAGTGACAATGCCCAAGAACAGCGAGCGCGTCGACAACTGCACGTAGAACTGGCTGAGCCATGTGGGCAGCGTGAGTGCGATGACCGCGAGCGCCACGATCAGAATAATTTTGGAGCGTCTGGAGGAGAGCGCTAACCCGTTCATGCTGACTTCCCAAACAAACCCTGCGGACGGAAGGCGAGGATGACGATGAGCGTGCCGCTCAGAAGGAAAATGGCTAACTCGCTGAAGTATGTACGACCAAAACTGTCGACCAAGCCGACGATCAGCGCGCCGGCTGCCGACCCAGCCAGGCTGCCCATCCCACCGACCATCACCACGATCAGCGCGTAGAGCAGGAACGTGACATCCGTGCCGGGTCCGAAGGCGATATACGAGCCGCCCAGCGCGCCGCTGAAGCCGGTCAGCAAGCCGCCAAGCACGTAGATCATCACAAACATGCGGTCGATATTGATGCCGAGCGCGGAGACCATCGCCCGGTTGTCGACACCCGCGCGAATGATCATGCCCACGCGCGTCCGGTACATCATGATCCACAGCCCGATGGCGATGATGACCGCGACGACCAGCACGAACAGCCGGTACGTGGGATACGTGAAATCGCCAATGGTCATCGGTTCGCGCAGAACGTCCGGCGCGCGCAGCCGCAGGGGCAGCCCGCCCCAAATCCACAGCGCCAGGTCAGCCATGATCAGCGACGCGCCGATAGTCAGCAGGGTGCGTGGCATATCGCCTTCAACACGGGTGACGAGCCACTGTACGATGATCGCCGTCAAGCCGACGGAAATGGTCGCGCCAATCACGCCCAGCACCCAGTTGCCCGTCTGCTGCTGAATGCTGTAAGCCACGTAAGCGCCCAGAATGTAGAACGTCCCGTGAGCCATGTTGACGACGCGCATCAGCCCGAAAATGAGCGTAAAGCCGCTGGCGATGATGAACAGCAGACCACCGTAGGTCAGCCCATTCAGGAGCAAAAGCAGCGTGTTATTCATAAGAGGCTTCTCCCCGTTTCCTTGAACCCCCGGATTGCCTCGGCGACGGCTTTTTCCACCGGCACGCGCTCGCCGGTTGAGCCAGTGACGTAGCCGTCCATGCCCGTCCGTTCGAGCGCAACGGCGACGCTTGCCGCGTCGTTGAGCGATCCTCCGTGACCCAGAACCAGACAATCCAGTCGCACGGCTTTCGCCGCCTGCACCATTCCCCGGACTTTCTCGACCGCCTCGTCGAGCGGCGTCAGGGCGGTGCCGCCTGCGCTGCCGCCTGCGGTCACGCCGATCATCGCGCCGACGATGGTCGCCCCGGCTTCCGCCATCGTACGTGCTTCATCGGGCGTGAATGCCCAGCCGAGCGTCAACAGCCCCCGGTCGGCGGCTGCCCGGATCAGCGCGACTTCGCGTGCGAATCCCAGCCCGGCGGCGCTCAACTGTGCCTGGATTTCGTCGCTGTAAAGTCCGATAAACGGCTCGTTGGTGACGCCCGCCGCCCCAAGCGCCTGCACGCGGTCAAGCATCTGCTCGATGGGCTGGCGGGGGTCGTGCGCGCCCAGACCGAGGACGACCGGAGTGCTGCCCGCCTGCGCCAGCACCTGCGGCGCGGTCTCGAATGTCAGCGCGTTGGCGTCGTCGTAGGGCAGGAACGCCAGCGCCGTCGGCAAGCCGAGGACGCGGTAGACGGCGGTGTTGTAAACCGCCAGCACGTCCGCGCCGCCCGCCACCGCTCCTTTGGCGGTCAAGCCGCTGCCGACGCCCGCCACGACCACCGGCAGTCTGCCGCTGACGTTTTTCCGCAACTGTTCGATCCATGCCTTGGTGTTCATGGCGTCGTCTCTGAAACCGGGTGTTTCTGATGCCACAATTGCAGGAACAGCTCAAAAGTCGCGTCGGCAAACGCCGGATCGTTGATATTCTTATCCAGTTCGATCACCTGGATGTCGGAGCGCAGGTTGGCTTTGATCGCTTCAAACATCGCGCCGTCCGATTCAGTATTGATCCAGGGACCATCCGGCGGCTGCTCATACTTGTCCAACCCTTGCAGCGGAAAGGCAATCGCGGCGGGTCCGGTCGCCCGGCTGAGCTTCTGCCCGATGATCCTGCCCAGTTCCGCCTGTTCCTCTTTGGTCGTGCGCACCGCGCAGACGTTCGGATTGTGGATGATCAGCTTGCGCTCTGGCTTGTCATACTTCTCCGGCACGGACGTGCGCGGACCAAAATTGAGGACTTCGATTGCCCCCGGCACGGCGACCTGCGGGATTCCCTTGCTGCTCGCAGCCTCGAAGCGGTTCGCTCCAGCACTGAACCAGCCGCCCAGCAGTTCGTCGGTCAGCTCGGAGAGCGTGTAGTCGATCACGCCGTCGATCAGACCATCGGCGATCATGTCCTCCATCGCCCGCCCGCCAGAGCCGACGGCATGAAAGACGACGGTCTCAAAGCCCGCACCTTCGAGGCGATCCACGAGACGCAGAACGCCGGGAGTCGTGACGCCGAACATGGTGATCGCCACCAGCGGCTTGTCCTCCTCAGGCGGGGGCAGCGCAGCGCCCTTCGCCATCCCGGCGGCAGCTAGCGCCGCGTTCGTCAGTATATTGCGCGATACCCGGTTGAGACCGACGATGTCGGTTACCGAGTACATCAGGCAGAGGTCTTTCGTGTCGACAATCCCCCGCACATCGCCGGATGCCATCGTCGACACCAGCAGCTTGGGCACGCCCACTGGTAACGAGCGCATCGCCGCACTGATGACGCTGGAGCCGCCCGATCCGCCCATTCCCATGACGGCATCGCAGCGCCCCTGTGCGCGTAACTGGGCGAGCAGGACAATCAGCCCGTGCGTCATCACGTCCAGTGCCCGCGCGCGGGTGTCCGTCCCCTCGCGCCCGAAGCGGAGCTGGCTCAGGTCGAAACCACCGGCGGACGCCACCTCTGCCGCGGAGAAATCGGGTGGGAAAGCCGGTTCGCTCAGGATGCCGAAATCGATCACCACCGGCGTAACGCCGAACTCGATCAGGCGTTCCTTGACGAAGGCATATTCTCGACCCTTCGTATCTAAAGTTCCCATCAGCACGACGGTCGGCATCGTCTGACACTCCTTCTCTAATGAATTAACTTTGCGCGTTTGGGGGCACGTGCAACCTTCGGTTGCCAAGCCGTACCCCCATCCGAAGCTATTTGTTCGTCAGTTTCAGAACTTTGAATTCGTTGACAATCTGCGTGATCGCCCGCTCGACCGGCAGTCGCTCGACGCTCGAAGCGCCCAGATAGCCGTCGACGGAAGTTTTATTGAATGCCTCCTGCACGCTGGCAGGGTCTTCGAACGGACCGCCGTGCGCCAGCACGATGATGTTCGGATTGACTTCACGCGCAGCCTGAGCCATCTCCTCCACCTTGTCGCAGGCAAGCTGCAAATCGGGCACGTCGTGCGCGCCGATCATGCCGCCAGCGGTGAGATGGACGTGGGGGCTAAGAATGTCCGCTCCCGCGCGCGCCATCGCCCGCGCTTCGTCGGGCGTCGTGGCGTAAACGGAGGTGAAAACGTCGTACTTCTGGCACAACTCCACCAGCTTGATCTCTTCGGGATAGCCAAGTCCAGTGGCATCGATATGCTTGCGAAAGATGCCGTCGTACAGACACGTGGTCGGCACGTTCGTGATCGCGGAGAAGCCCATGTCAAGCATTTGCTTGAGCAGGTGCTCGATGTTGCGATACGGGTCTGCCGCCCCAATGCCGCCGACTACTGGCGTATTCTCGACCACCTGAAGGATGCGCTTGCCCAACTCCAGCGTCATCGCGTTCGAGTCACCGTAGGCTAGGTAGCCAGCCAGGGAACCGTGACCGTCCATGCGAAATGGTCCGGTGTTGTAGACGAAAATGGCGTCGATGCCAGCGCGGTCGGCGACCTTTGCCACCAAGCCAATGCCCGCGCCGCCCATGATGATGGGCTGCTTCGCCCGCCGTTTCGCTTCCAGGCGCTCCCAGATTTCCTTACGTGTGAACTGCCTCATAATTGAACCCCTTGTCGTAAAAAGCCGTAACGTCGCCCAAGGCGACGTTATGCGCGCGCGGCAACTCCCAGAAGCTGCTCGCGCACTGCCCGATCTCGCAAAAGTAGCTCGCCAGAAATCTTCTGGACGATCTGCCCGGCAACCATGACGTGCAGATCGCCCGGCACGAGCGCGGTCGCAAAATGCAGGTTCTGCTCCACCAGCAAAATACTCATGCCCGTGTCAACGAGCTTGCGGCACATTTCTACCAAACCGTCCAGGATTACAGGCGCGAGTCCTTCGGAAGGTTCGTCCATGATCAACAGGATCGGGTTGATGACCAGTGCTCTGCCAATCGCCAGCATTTGCTGTTCACCGCCCGATAGCGACGCACCGCCGTTACGGGCGCGTTCCTTCAGGCGCGGGAACAGCTCGTATACGGTGTCCGGCGTCCACGTCGTGCCCGAGCCACGCCGTGCCGCCAGACGAAGATGCTCGTCGACCGTCAGCGATGGGAAAATATCGCGTCCCTGCGGCGCATAGCCGATATGCTTGCTGGCGATCTGATAAGATTTGCGATTGGTAATGTCCTCACCACTCAGGCGAATAGCCCCCGACCGCACCGGCACAAGCCCCATGATCGCCTTGACGAGGGTCGATTTGCCCATCCCGTTGCGACCGATGATACCTGCGATTCCGCTGGTCAGCGTGAGTGTCGTCCCCTGAAGGATGTGACCGGAATCGTAGTAGACGTTGATGTTTTCGACCGAGAGCAGTGGCACGTCACTCATGAGTGGATGCTCCCAGATAGACGCGCTGAACCTGTTCGTCAGCGACGATTTCGCGCGGTGTGCCGGTGGCGATAATCTGACCTTCGTGCAGCACAGCGACGTACTCGGCAATGCTCAATGCGACATCCATGTCGTGCTAAATGAGCAGCAGCGTGATGCTTGCGCCCAGCGTCGTCAGCATAGTGCCGATGATCTTGCGTTCGTCAGGCGACAGACCAGCCGCTGGCTCGTCCAGCATGACGAAACGGGGATTGGACGCGACCGCCAGCCCGAATTCCAACTGACGCCGCTCACCGTGCGAAAGTTCACCGGCGTACACACCCATGCGTTCAGCCAAGCCAATGGTGCGCGCCAGTTCTTCGACGCGATCCATGCGCGCCGTATCTCCGTCAAACCGGCGTATCATCGCCAGATGACCCGTTTCGGGACCCAGAACCCCAAGAGACAGGTTCTGGGTCACGGTCAGGTTATTGAATAGTGCTGAGGTTTGATAGGTGCGGCGCAGACCGAGCTTTACCCGTTTGTGTACCGCCATGTGCGTGATGTCCGTGCCAAACAGCTCGATGTGTCCAGCCGTCGCTGGCAGATCACCCGCAATGACGTTGAACAGGGTTGTTTTTCCGGCGCCGTTGGGTCCGATCAATGCCCACTTCTGCCCGTGCGCGATGTCAAGCTGAACATCGCGCACGGCAGTGAGACCACCGAACCGCTTCGTGACGCCGCGCAGGGTCAGCGCGTTCATGCAGTTCTGTCCGCTTTCTCAATGTGCTGTCAAGGGCAGTTCGGGAAGTCGCGGCTGTAGGGCGGCTGCGCCTCGTACTCCGCCGGATCGTCATTCCAGAACTGGCTGACCATCGGGTACACCGAAATGACCGAGTTGCGCCATTCGCCATTGATGTTCTTGACCTGGTTCAGGTAAATGTCGGTCATCACGTTATGATGGTCGTCGAAGTAGACATACGACGCCGGGGCGACGAACGACGTAGCTTGCAGCGCCTCACGGTAGGCTGCCTGGTCCTCGACATTGCCATGCACGCGCTGGAGAGCCAGCAGCGCCCACTTGGTCGCACGATAGTAGTTCTCGACAAACAGCGACGGTGCTCGCCCGCGCAGTGCGCCAAAGCGCTCGTCCAGCGACTTGAACTCAGGGGTGGTCAGGTCGCCGGTCATGATCGACCCGGACACCACGCCATCCAGCAGTTCGCCCACCGAGGCGAGCTGAGCCGCGTCGATAGTCACAGTGCCGCCCAGGAACGGGATGTCGCCGAGCAGACCATACTCGTCCATCTGCGTGACGAAGTTGACCGCGTCCGTGCCGCCCAGAGCGACGTAGATCGCGTCGACATCCTGCGGGATTTGCGGGAAGATCGAGCTGTAATCGCTGGTTCCGATGGGAACCCAGAACTTCTGTGGCACGTGACCGCCAGCGGCGCAGAAGGTGTGCATGAAGCCGCCAACCTGCGCATACGGGAAGGCGTAGTCTTCAGCAATGGTCACGACTGTTTCGTATCCGTTGGCATAAGCCCAGTCACCGAGCGGGAACATCGGCTGTGCGCCAGTGTAGGACGTGCGCCACACGTTCGGCTTGACGCCGCGCATGGTGATGTCTTCGGCAGCAGCACCGGCGACGATAATCGTCGTATCCGGCCACTCGTCCGCGTTGTTCTTGACTGCCTCGCCTGCGGAGCCGCTCAGCGGTCCCAGGACGATCTCGACGTTGTCACGATTGACGAGCGCGCGCGTCTTTTCGATGCTGGTGTTGGGGTCCGCCGCGTCGTCCTCAATATACAGTTCGATGGGGCGACCAGCAATCTGACCGCCGAATTCTTCAATTGCCAGGTTAACGCCGTCGACGCCGTCAGCGCCGAGTTGGGCGAAAGGACCCGTCAAGCTGGCGAGCACGCCGATGCGAATCGGCTCAACTGCGTCCTGTGCTTGGATTGCGCCGGTGAAAAGAAGGAAGATGAGGAGAAGAGGAATATACCGGAACTTAGACATTTTTTCTCTATCCTTATGACTCAGGCTACTGCGCTTAGCGTCGCGCATGGCTGTGATCGCGCCTTGCTCATTCCCTCCTTCGCTTATTGGCGCTCCATCCCGCCTCGCTTTCGTTGATCACCTCGCCAGTTACGCTTCGCCAGAAATCCCTTGAAGTGATACGGCATATGGCTGCAAATCTGCCAGAAAAAGCCGGTCGCGTGCCGATTGGAGATGCTGCCGCATCAGGTCAGCCGCTCGCGCGGCGTCTCCATGAAGAATGGCATCTGCCATCTCAACGTGTTCCTGCGTGCCCGGAAGCAGCGATTCGGTGGAAATCAGAGGCACGACGCCATGAACACGCATCTGGAAATAAGCCTGCATCACCATCTTGCCAAGGAGCTGGTTCGGGCAGGCGTCGGCGATGATTTGATGCCACTGATGATCCGCCTGCGACCAGGCGGAGCGGTCTCGCTCGTGGGCAGCATCGATTAATCGCTGCGTGTATTCCTGCAGCCGCTCGCGGGATCGCTGATCAAGGGTGAGTGCGGCGCTGCGGCAGGCTTCCGGCTCCAGCAGCATCCGAACACCAAACCCATCGATGACCTGCTGTGGTGAGCGCGAGGCAATGACGACTGCCCGTCCGGGGATAACTTGCAGCATACTTTCCTGAGCCAGCCTCTGTATGGCGGCACGGAGGGGCGTGCGGCTAACGTTGAGCGCCTTTGACAGCCGGTGCTCCGAGAGCGGATCCCCAGCACAAATGTCCGTGTAGAGAATGGCATCCCGAAGGCAAGCGTAGGCAACCTCGCTGAGCTGTCGCGAATCGCTCGTGTAGTTGCGAATGTTCTTTTCGATGAAAGTCTGAATCTGGGATATTGAGTCGGACATAGGGCAACCTACAGGTTGAGTGAATGTTAGTTGGAAGCCGGGCAGGATGAGGTACAGCTTTGTACCCATTCTTATGCTCCGGTGACAACCAGCATTGAGTTGTCAGGAACGTGTATACCAACTGTATATCAACTGGATACCAGAATTTAGTGAACTTTGTCGGGGAATAACCATAACAGATGTCACTATCCAGAGTTAATGAGTATGCGAGATCGAGTGTTGCAATTCCGTACGAAAGTACGCTAAGTACTACAAGTCGCCTTTCGGGTGATCGTACTGTATAAAAATCCAGTCTCTGAAAACACGCGAAAGGAAACCTGCCGTACACTGGACACTCCACAGTTCATGAGGTGTGATTGTGTTCTGGTTTGCTCTCGTTCATCTGGTTTCCTTGGTGGTAGATCTCGTCACGAAAGGTAATAAGTCATGGATAAGACGGCTGTCCTGGATGAAAGCTTCCAGGTTCCGAAGCCGATCATCGGGATGGTACACCTGAGACCGTTGCCCGGTGCCCCGCTCTACGATCCCCGCCAGATGAACATGGAAGCGGTGATTGCAGTCGCCGTCGACTCCGGCGGCTTCGAGCTGTCGCGCTTCGTCGACGGGCTACAAATCGAGAACATCTGGGACTTCCCCTACTTAAAAAGCAGCGAAGTCGGGCACGAGACGACCGCGGCACTCGCCGTCGCCGCGCGTGAAGTCAAAAACGCGGTGCATGTGCCGATCGATATCAACTGCCACCTCAATGCCGGTATTCAGGCGCTTTCGGTGGCAGCGGCAGGCTGGGCATCGCGCGCGGCATCGCCCTCTACTGGACGGATGGTCGTCCCATTTCCAACCTGCCTCGTGAATTCGAAATATTCGGCGCGGGCTATATAGGGCGTATCCCGGTATCCAGCATCATCGCCGTCACGGTGCTGCTGCTCGGCTACCTGATCCTGCACCGCACGAAACATGGGACGTACATCATGGCGACCGGACTCGCCCTTCCAGCGGCGGTGAGGTCGTACAGCACCTCGACATCGACAACGCTTACGCCGGGCAGTTGGTCGCCGAGCAACTGGTCAAAGACCTGAACGATGCTGGTGAGGTGGCGATCCTCGAAGGCATCCCCGGCGCGCCGTCCGCGCAGGCACGGCAGCAAGGCTTCGTGACTGTGCTGGAGAGCTACCCCGACATCACCGTGGTCACCAGCCTGACGGCCAACTATGCCCGTGAAGAAGCGGCGCGCGTGATGGAAGACGTCCTGCAAGCCAACCCTGAACTTGACGCCGTCTATGGGCACAACGACGAGATGGCGCTGGGCGCAGTCCGCGCCATCGAAGCGGCGGGGCTGACCGGGCAGATTAAGGTCTACGGGATTGATGCCACCGATGATGCCCTGCAAGCCATCCGCGACGGACTGATGGTGGCAACCGTCAAGCAGCAGCCTGACCTGGAGATGGCGACCGCCGTCGAGTCCGCCGCGGCTATCCTGCGCGGCGAGTCGGTCGAACCCACCGTCATCATCCCGCTGGTCGCCGTCACGGCGGACAACCTTAGGTAACGATTGGGAAACGTGAACGAAGCGAGCTTCCCGTACGCCAGGCACATAAATCCGTGTGCCTGGCGTACACATTGCGCCGAATAATGCGTGATCGAATATCCAGCGGTATCGAGCTAGCTGCCTTCCGACACTTCGATAATTTCGTCTGCTAGCAGCTCGTGTGCCTCACGATGTACTGCTTCGGCGGCAGCTTTGTTCGGCGCTTCGATCAAGCAAAACGCACGCCCCATGTTCAAGTCGTACCAATATTTATGGAACCAGCGCAGACCCCGGCGAAACAGGCTTTGTGTCGCGCCTGACGGGAAGAGGGGAGCGAAGATGAAGAATAACCAATGGGCGTGAACCGGTGATGTGTGAAGCGTTCCAGAGGTCGCGTTGTGCCCTATTTATCGGCGATGGCGGGCTATACTCAGCCGAAACCCACAAATTCCTGAAGTCCGCTCTTGAAGGTTTGTCTTCACATTTCCACGATGTGGTGCTGTCAACGCCTGCACAGTCGTCTCCCTAGACTCAACCTTTTGTTGCGCCGCCCGTCAAGCCACTGATGTAGTAGCGTTGCAACAATAGGAACAGGATGATGCACGGCAGGATCGTCACCATCAAACCTGCTTGCAGGGCGCCCCAGTCAATTGCCCCATAGTAGCCACTGCGCACGCTTGTGAGCAGAATCGGCAGCGTAAAGCTTGTCTCTTTGGTCATGAATATGAGAGCAGCGAGGAATTCGTTCCACGAATTGAGAAAAGCGTAGATACCAACGGTGATCACACCCGGTCGTACGATGTTGAGCATGACCCGGTACAGCATGTTGAACGAGGTGCAGCCATCCAGCAGAGCTGCTTCTTCGATTTCACGCGGCACGGTGTCGAACGAGTTGCGCATGATGAACACACCAAACGGAAGCTGGAAGGTGATATAGACCAATGCCAGCCCGAACAGCGTGTTTTGCAGTCGAAGCCCCGTCAGAATAAGAAACAGCGGGATGAGAATCGACTGAAATGGGATCATCAAGGTCATCCGGATCAGGACGAACAGCAGATTTTTGGCAGGAAAGTGGAAGCGTGAGAATCCGTAGCCAGCCAGCGTGCTGAGGATGGTCGAACCGATGACGGTCATCACGGCTGTGCCGACGCTGTTGCCAACATACGTCCATACGCCACGCCCGTAGTCGTTGAGCTTGACATAATTCCCGAAGTCGATCCGCGACGGCAAAAACGTTGGCGGCACGGCGGAAGCTTCAGACGGCGGCTTGACCGAACTGATCGCCGACCACACAATCGGGAACAGGAACAGTATCGCCAGTACAATACACACAGCGTAAATGATCATGCGCCACACGTTCAAGCCGGAACGGTTGGTATGTGTTTCGCGGACGCTCGCAGTGCTCGTGACTGAAGTCATGCCTATCCCTTTAATAACTCGTGTCGTCGCGCAGCAAGCGAAGTTGAATGACGCTCAGAATGACCAGGACGACCAGCAGGACGATGGACATCGACGCGCCATAGCCAAGATGGAAATTGGTGAACGAGTTCTTGTATATCCAGTACACTACCGAAATCGTCGTATTTTGCGGACCGCCCGCCGTCATAATGAAGAATTGGTCGAAGCCTAAGTACGACCCAATAACCGACAAAATGAGCGCCAGCGCAAACGTGCGGCGCATGAGTGGAAGCATGATGTAGCGCATTCGTCCCCAATAGTTTGCCCCATCGACTTTTGCCGCCTCGTACAACTCACTGGGGATCGCCTGCATCCCGGTGAGCAGCAGCACCATAGTGAAGCCGACGGTTTTCCACACCACCGACATGATGATTGCGGTCATGGCGTAGTTCGGGTCTGCTAACCAGATGATCGGTCGATTGATTAAGCCTAAACCGAGGAGAATAGCGTCAATTGCGCCAACGCGGTCGTGCAGCAGCCACACCCACAGCAGGCTGCTCGTCCCTAACCCGATGACCACCGGCAGAAAATAAATCGTGCGGAAAATACCTACCCCGCGCAAAGGCAGGTTCACCAGCAGCGCCAGCACAAAAGCCAGAATGAAGATTACGGGCGTGATCAGCAGCGTATAACGGGTGGTAAACCACAGGCTGCTCCAAAACTGGCGGTCGGACATGAGCGAAACGTAATTCTCAAGCCCGATGAACTTGTGTTCGCCCAGGAGCGGCCAATTATACAGGGACATGTAAACGGTCATTGCGAGCGGGATGAGGAAGAAGACAACCGTAAAGGCGACCGCGGGCAGCACGAACCACAGCCCGATTGTCCGTCGCCCAATCGCCGCATCCGCGATGATGCCGCGGCGCGCCTTGAGACGGGTGTTGATCAAATTCACGGCGAACTCGCTTTTCTCCAGCTCAGATGTCGTATCCGATTTGCCAATCGTCAACCCGTCCGCCACACATCGGCAAAC